>JAUZEU010000368.1 GCA_030838885.1 Bryobacterales bacterium
TTCATCGCCTCGCACATAGGAGGTGATAGCTCATAAGCAACCTGGTTATCCGCCGTGCCATGAATGATTAAAAACGGCGCCATTCCCTTATGCACCGCATTCACGGGCGATATCTCCTTTAAGCGCTTCAGCCCGGCTTCGTCCAGCTTCTCCAGTCCAAAGAACCGAATCCCGCCACCATTCGCCAAATGCCGGTTAGCACTCGCCATATCGAACCGTTCCGGATGATCGCGTCGCAAAACCGCCAGGCTCGCGTAATCGGTGGGTCCATAGAAATCCACTGTCGCCGCCAACTTCGTCTCAGGCGTCTCATGCGTTGCAGCATAAGTAATCAGGTACGCTCCTGCCGATTCCCCTGTCAAGGCGATCTTCGCCGGGTCCACGTTATAGGTCTTGGCGTTGGCCTTCACCCACTTGATGGCAGCGTTCACATCTTCAACCGGCTGGGGGAACCGGAAATCCGGCGCCAACCGATAGTCGATGGAAAACCACGCAAAGTTCGCCTTCGTCAGGACATCCAGCAACGGCCCGACATAGCTTTTCCTGGTACCCTGATCGAAACCACCGCCATGAACGACAATCGCGGCTGCAAACGGACCTTTTCCGTCCGGCACATGCAGATCCAGAAGGAGCGGCTTGCCATCCGGGCGGGAATACTCGACGTCCGTTTTATCCACTGCAGCACGGGCGGTCATCCCCAGCAGCAACAATCCGAAACACAGAGAGGTACAAAGGTTGCGCATCGGCCAGGATTGTATCAGAAGAGGGTCTTCAAACGACAGGAATGCAGGTATAGCAATCAACCAAACCGATGCTCCGGAATCTGGCTGGTCCGAGCGAGCGCAACGAGAAAGAAGGGTTGCTGGGGGAGCGCATCCGGGTGCTCCATTCGGTGGAATTCCGGCCGTTTTCCTCATTAAAGTAGAAATCGTAGTCAGAGAAGGGAAGAAGGACAAAACCCGCTCTGCCGAACCGCCAAAGGTCTCCAGTCCGGCACCAGGATGTACTTCGACAAAAGCATCCAGCCTAGTGGCCAGCGTATTTGATGCACCCTCCAACGCATGACATTCATAGCCTTCAACATCAATGAAAAGCAGATCGGGAGTACTATATCGGGCAGGCAGCGAGGTCATCGATCGAGAACACATCGACCTCAACCTGCCCCCACTCGCCAGTGCCGTCATCGACCCTTCCGTTGAGCCCTCGTTAACAATCAGTTTTCCGGAACGCCCAAGAACCACAGACCGAAGTAACGTCTTTGCTGCGCGGAGCCCGGCGAAAGTGATCACGATCGCACTACCTACATTCCGCACTTCCCCCGCTGCTCTGCCCCAGCGTCCCGCCGAGGCGTCAGCTTTATGGCTACTCATTCATTTATGAAAAAGTCGCGTTGCAGAGGCACCGTGCCGGTCGGCGCCCTGCGCGTCTCGCCCCGAAGCTTTGAGCGACAATCCGAAAACACAATTGAGGTACAAACGATACGCATCGACCAGGATTGTTTCCGAAGAAATTCCGAGACCAAAGGAAAGCAGGTATAATCAACCTCGACAGTAACTTAGCTCACTCCGCACGCGACTATTAAAAGATTCGAATGGCAAGCAAAACGACGCACAGGGCCCTACCCGTACCTAAGATATGTGGAGTAGCACTACTCACGATAGGGGGCTTCCTGTTTGCCGGCCCGGCCACAAAACCTCCCGCCATCGACGTCGCCGGTTTCGATAAGAGCGTAAAACCGATCCTCAAAAACAACTGCTCGGGCTGCCATAATGCGTCTCTGATGTCAGGTGGAGTCAACCTTCTTCCTTACGCAGACGCGTCGACCCTCAACACCGACCGCGAAGCCTGGGACAAGATCGTACAGAAGATTGAGTCAGGCGAAATGCCGCCCAAGGGAGTTCCACGTCCCCCGCAGCCGGAGGTTTCCGCGCTGGTGAATTTCGTTCACGGTGAGTTTATGAAAGCGGATGCAGCGGCGAAACCCGACCCCGGCCGCGTCACCGCCCGCCGCATGAATCGCAATGAGTACCGCAACACCGTCCGCGATCTGCTCGCAGTCGACTTCCGCGCCGAGCGCGATTTCCCTACGGACGACTCCGGTTACGGCTTTGACAATATCGGCGACATCCTGACAATCTCGCCCGTGCTGATGGAAAAGTACCTGAACGCGGCCGAAACCATCTCGTCCCGTGCGATGGGTGCCGATCCGTTACCGAAGAAACCTCTTGAGATCACCTACGAACTGAAAACCAAGAATATCCGCAGACTGGATTTCAGCACGGTGGAAGCTTCGCACCGCGTCGACTTCGATGGCGAGTACACCATCCGCTTCGGCTTTCCCGGCGAACGCGGCGCAGATGCGAAGCCCGTGAAGATGGGCTTCTGGATGGACGGGCAGCTTCTGGAAACCATCGACGTGGAAACCAGGCCTTCGAAACTGGTTTACTTCAACCCGTTCTCCGATGCGGAAATCCGCGCCTACCTTCCCGAGGGCGACCACGTCTTCCGTGCCGGTTTCATTGATGACGAGTTCATCAAGGCCATCACCGATCCCAAGGTCGCCTACAGCGATAAGAAGAACAAGTTCATCGGCTCCATGACATTTGTGGGTCCCTTCCCTTCGAAAGTCGAAAAGGCCAGCCGCAGGAAGATCCTCATCTGCGACGTGAAGACCGGTCAGGTCTGTGTCGAGAAGATCGTCGCGAACCTGGCGCACCATGCGTACCGCCGACCGGTAAGCAAGACGGAAGTTGCCGGACTGATGAAGTTTGTCGCCATGGCCAAAGCACAGGGCCAGTCCACCGAACAGGGCATCCAACTGGCGCTGGAAGCCATGCTGGTTTCGCCGGAATTCCTCTTCCGGGTCGAGAAAGACGCAAACCCGACAGATCCTGAAAAGGTCCATCGGCTTTCCGACGTTGAACTGGCCTCGCGTCTGAGCTACTTCCTCTGGAGTTCCATGCCGGACGACGAACTCATGACGCTCGCTGAAGCCGGAAAGCTCAAAGACCCGCCCACGCTGGACGCGCAGGTGAAGCGCATGATGGCGGATAAAAAGGCTACCGCCTTCGCGGATAACTTCGCCGGGCAGTGGCTCGAAATCCGCAACCTCGATTCCATCAAACCCGACCCCCAGAAATTCCCTGCATGGACCCCTGAACTGAAAGAAGCGATGCGAACGGAAACCAGCATGTTCTTCCAGCACGTGCTGAGCGAGAACCGCCCCCTTTCCGACTTCATTGATGCCCGCTACACCTTCCTCAACGAACAACTGGCGAAGTATTACGGAATAGACGATGTCAAAGGTCCGGACTTTCGCCGTGTCGACCTGAAAACTGAGCAGCGCGGCGGCGTTCTCTCGCAGGCCAGCGTTCTCGCCGTGTCCAGCTATCCCAGCCGCACCTCGCCGACCATCCGCGGGAAGTACGTCCTGAACAACATCCTGGGCACGCCTCCCCCGCCCCCGCCGCCGGACGTTCCCGCTCTCGACGACTCGAAGATCGGCAGCGACGTTTCCCTGCGCAAGCAACTCGAAGCGCACCGCAACAATCCGGTCTGCGCGTCCTGCCACAGCAAGATGGACGTCCTCGGCTTTGGCCTGGAGAACTACGACGCGATCGGCAAGTGGCGGACGATGGATGGGAAGTTCCCCATTGATGTCGGCGGCACCATGCCAGGCGGCAAGTCGTTCAAAACGGCTGCGGAGATGCGCTCCATCCTGATCGACAGCCTGCCCCAGGTCTCCCGCTGCATGGTCGAAAAGATCATGACGTACGCGATGGGCCGCGGCATGCAGCCCTACGACAACAAGACCATCGACGAAATTAACCGCAAACTGCAGGGCGAAGGATACCACTTCCAGACCCTGATCTATCAGGTAGTCCGGAGTCTGCCCTTCCAGTCGCGCCGCGGCGAACTGGTGACCACGCAGAAACAAGCCCCGCAAAAGCAAAGCACCCCGAAGGAGATAGCTCAGAAATGATCACCCGCAAAGCACTGCCACGCCGCACGTTTCTTCGTGGATTGGGAACCAGTGCCATCGCACTGCCGTTCCTTGACGCCATGTCGCCGGCCTTCGCCGCCAGCACGAAAGCACCAGTGCGCATGGCGTTCTTCTACGTGCCCAACGGCATGATCATGGATAGCTGGGTGCCCTCCTATGAAGGCAAGTTCCAGTCGACGCTACCCCGGACCCTCAAGGCGCTGGAACCTTACAAAGACGACATCATCCAGATCGGCAATCTGACCCACAACACCGGCCGTGCCCTGCTGGACGGCGCGGGCGACCACGGCCGCTGCTCCGGTTCTTACCTCACCGGCGTGCAGGTGAAGAAATCCCTGGTCGATATCAAAAGCAGCGTCTCTTTCGACCAGATTGTCGCCAACGAAATCGGCAAGCAGACCCGCTTCCCCTCGCTCGAACTCGGCATGGAAGACGCGCGCCAGGCAGGCGATTGCGACTCCGGCTACGCCTGCGCGTACACCAACAATCTTGCATGGCGCAGCGAAACGCAACCGCTTCCGCCCGTCCTCGACCCGCGCGCGCTGTTCGAGCGCATGTTCGGCAAGGGCCAGCCGATGACGCCCGAAGAGCGTTCGCGGCAATCCAAATATCGCCGCAGCATTCTCGATTTCGTTACCAACGACACGCACAAACTCGCAGCGACGCTGGGACCGACGGATCGGCGCAAGCTGGACGAATACCTCTCTTCCATCCGCGAAGTGGAGCG
>JAUZEU010000391.1 GCA_030838885.1 Bryobacterales bacterium
AGGCCAGTCTTCGAGTAAAAAACCACGAGCACGTTCACATCATCCATCTCAGGCCTCCAAATTATACTCCTCTAATGAATCTTTATGGAAGAATACTTGATCTATTCAGACATGACAGCGAGGAAAACAAAATGCTGCAAAAGCTAATTAGAACCGACCAAAGCACTGCCGGGGCCATTCTGCGCCTCGTATTAGGAGTCGTCTTTTTCGCCCACGGTGCCCAGAAGATGCTCGGCTGGTTCGGCGGTTCCGGATTCCAGGGAACCATGGGCTTCTTTACCAGCATGCTCCACATCCCCGCGCCCTTCGCCGTGCTCGCCATCTTTGCGGAGTTCTTTGGCGGTCTCGGTCTCATCGTCGGCTTGCTTACACGCGTAGCCGCATTTGGTATCGGTGCGAACATGCTGGTGGCCATCTTCTCCGTTCACGCCGCAAACGGCTTCTTCGCGAACTGGTCCGGAACCCAGAAGGGCGAAGGTTACGAATACCATTTGCTCGTACTTGCCATGGTCGCCTACCTGCTCATGCGCGGAGCGGGTGCTGTTTCGCTCGATGGAGTACTCGCGGCGCGCAAGGCCGGACGATCGTAGCGGATTCCGCATGCCGAAAACCCCCACATCCGGCCAACTCTGGGTCGTTCTGGCCCGCTGCCACAAGTCTCTGAGCGTCCTTGTAGAACGCAGCATCGCCAGGGATGGTCTGTGCCTTAGTGACTTCATGATCCTTGAGGCCCTGCTTCACAAAGGCCCTCT
Organism: Bryobacterales bacterium; assembly: GCA_030838885.1. GTDB lineage: Bacteria > Acidobacteriota > Terriglobia > Bryobacterales > Bryobacteraceae > BOG-234. The sequence continues at coordinate 753 of JAUZEU010000391.1, forward strand.
GACAATAACAGAAATTCAGGGGAAAGTGCTGCTGGCATCCGGATCTATGACCGCTGCGGTAGATCGTTTGGAGAACAGGCAATTCATCGTTCGAAAAGCCACCGGCGAGGATCGCCGGGCCCGGCAACTCCATTTGACTGAGGAAGGCAGAAAGTTTATTACCACCGTGTTCGAAGCGCATTACAAAGAGCTGGAGAACTGGCTCTCCGTTCTGACTGCCGAGGAGAAGCGGCAAGCGTACGCGCTGCTGAAGAAACTCGGCTTGAGTGCGGCAGCGGTTCACCAGGCTGGAACAAATTCATTGGAAGAAAAGAGACAAGCATGATCGTCATTCGAAGAAGTGAAGAACGGGGCCACGCGGATAAGGGTTGGCTGAAATCGTTCCATACGTTCTCGTTCGCCGACTACCGAGACCCGAACCAAATGGGTTTCCGCAGTCTTCGGGTTCTGAACGAGGATGTAGTCGCACCGGGAAAAGGCTTCGGTGCCCACGGCCATCGCGACATGGAAATCATCAGCTATGTGGTGTCCGGAAAACTCGGCCACAAAGACAGCATGGGACACCAGGAGATTCTCGGCCCCAACGAAGTTCAGGTCATGTCTGCCGGCACAGGCGTAGTTCACAGCGAGTTCAACGCCTCGGAAGATGAACCCGCACACTTCCTGCAGATCTGGATTGAACCGGCGAAGAAGGGCCTCCCATCCGGTTATCAGCAACTGGCCTTCACTCCGGCGGAGAAGGCTGGCCGCTGGAAGTTGCTCGCCGCACCCCAACCCTCGGCGGGAGTGGCTGGTATCCAACAGGACGCTTCACTCGGGGTCGCCACGCTAAACCCTGCTGAACAACTTTCTTACCACCTTCTCCCGGGACGGCACGGCTGGCTGCAGGTTATCTCCGGAGGCGTAACTCTGAACGGACACGACCTGCGCCGTGGAGATGCCGCCGCCATCAGTGACGTGCCACAACTCACCGTGAAATCGAACGGCGAAAACGTCAGCGAGGTTCTGCTGTTTGACCTCGCCTAAAAAGGAAACTTATATGTCAACTTCCATCGTAGGACTCCATCACGTAACCGCAATTGCCTCTGATCCACAACGCAATCTGGACTTCTACACCGAAGTTCTCGGCCTGCGTTTTATAAAATGAACCATCAATTTCGATGATCCCGGCACCTACCACTTCTATTTCGGAAACGACATCGGTGCGCCCGGAACGATCCTTACCTTCTTTCCCTGGCCGCATGCGGGCAAGGGGCGCGTCGGGGCTGGGGAAGTGATAGCCGCGGCCTTTTCCGTCCCGGTTGGCTCACTCGATTTCTGGGCCGCGCGTTTGAAAAGCAAGGCTGTTTCCTTCAAAGAGGGAACCCATTTTGGATCTCGCGTGACTACCTTCGCTGATCCGGACGGCATGATTCTCGAATTGATCGAGCACCAGGAAAAGGACGCTCCGAAGGGCGTGGACACTCCCATTTTGGCGGCATCGGCCAGTTCCTCCATGTGCAGCGGCTTGGTGTAGTTTAAGCGCAACCACGTGATCGCGCGCGCCGCTAGCGTAAAGCCACCGTCACACCGGGCTGGCTAAGTGCGTCGCCAACTCGCAGTGTGACGGGCGCAATTCCGGCTGCTGCATCCGCTGGGACGCGAACATTAACCTGCAACACGCCCCCCACCAGAGTCGGCGCTGAGCCCGCGTACAGCGGTGTCACATCAACTCCGTTGAGGGTTATCGTAACGGGAAGCATGGGTGCGGGCAGCGGGGCAGCGGCAATCTTTCCATCCACTCCCGCCGGTCTGGTTTGGCCTTCGCCCGTCGCGAAGATAGCTATGATTGAGCCCTTCTGCGCGGGATTGCGTGGAGAGTTGGCAGTCCCATCCTCATTCAGAATGGCGCCCTGACCCTGACCCAGAGTAAAAATTCCGGGTGCGCTCGCCACCACGGGAATCAGTATAGGCGCGGAGTGTGCGCCTAAGTATTCGGTCACTACCTCTACAGAACTCTTTCCTTCCACCGAGTACGGGACCACCAGGTTGATCTGTCCATTGCTCGCGAAAATAATCGGCGCGGCGAGTCCGTCAAACAACACCTGTGTTCCGGCAACCACCGTGTCTACCAGACCGGCTGCGTTCAATCTGAGTCCGGCTGGCGCGACCGGGCCCAAGCCCGAGCCGAAAATGCTAATAATCTCACCTGGCGCAATTCCCCCGGCAGTAAAACTGGCGCCGTTAGTTACTCCGCTTGCGGTAAATTGCGGAACCGGGGCTGCGGCCAGGGACCGATCCACCGCCAAATCCACGATTCCGAACGCGATGAGATCCCTCGGCAGATCTACAGACCGAACATAATCTCCTGCCGCGTCGAATGTCGCTAACCGGCCGTTGATGGCGTCGGCAACAATGTAGTTGAGGCCATCAAAGGCGATACCGGTTGTCCTGAAAGAAGCGGTGATAAAGAATGCCTTCTGCAGGTGGCCACTTGAATCATACACATCGTACGGAACGCTGCCGCGGTCCGCAACAAAGCCGCCGGGAACCACATCGAAACCGTCGCGTGCCAGGTTAGTGTTTGCCGGACGAGGCAGTGTCAGCGTTTGCAGCAGCATGCCAGTCAGAGAGTACTGGAAGATTTTGTCATCTGCCGGCTTACTTGGGTCGGCAGGCTGCGAAGCCGCTGCCCAAAGACTCGTCCCGTCCAGTGCCAGACTGTTGATTCCGGGTGAAAGCAGGGTGGTGAAAGCGATGCCGAGATCCGCATGAGTCACCGCGTCTGTCTTGTATACATTCGGAGTGTCTGCAAGGGAATAGTAGATCGTAGTCCCTGCCACCGCGATGCCTCGTCCGTTGGCTCGTCCGCGGTGGGCGTCTTTATTGGGCGCCACGAAATCGGCAACAGCCGTTCCGCTGGCAAGATCGTATGCCTGTATGTGCGGATCGCCAAAGCTGGCGTTAAAGGCCCAAACTGTGGTCCCGGCTATGGAGATCCCCGTCAGGCTGAACAAGAGTGTCAGGACCCCCAACAATCGTCTCATTTCTTAATCCCTTCCTCGCGGTGTCCATTCCTCTGAGGCTCAAAAAGGGACCGCCTCAAGCTAAAATTAATACAAACATGGTAGAAAAGGCAATGGTTTAGATACTGGTACTGGCCTGCCCCACTGCATCCAAGCCCGGTCACATTTTCCCAAATCTCCCTGCGCCATTCCTGAAACTCGTAGGCAATAGTGTCCAGGCTTTGGTCCAGATCCTGCAAGCCGCCATT
>JAUZEU010000449.1 GCA_030838885.1 Bryobacterales bacterium
GTTCGCGGGGCGAACGGCCTTATCGGACGAGATCATCACGAACTCCGAAACGCCATGCGCTCTCGCCGCTTCCACCACGTTCAGCGTGCCGAAAACATTGTTCTCGATCGCCTCGAAGATGTGCCGCTCCATCAGAGGGACATGCTTGTAAGCCGCTGCGTGAAACACCACGGAAGGGCGATACTGGACCATCAGTTCATCTAAGCGGGCAGAGTTCTGAATGCTTCCGATCTCGGCATGAAACAGGATCTCCGGAAAGCTCCTGGCGATTTCCCGCTGCAGATGAAACACCGGAGATTCCGCAATGTCGAACCCGATGATGGACTCCGGTTTGAACCGCGCAATCTGACGGCAGATCTCAGACCCGATCGACCCCGCCGCGCCCGTCACCAGGATGGTCCTGCCCTCCAGCTTGCCCTTGATCCGGTCCTGCTCCAGACTCACCGGCACCCGGCCCAGAAGATCCTCTACCGCGACGTCGCGAATGCTGCGGGCCAGGTCGCTGTCATCGCCGACCAGTTCCGAAAGACTCGGGACGGTCTTGTACGGCACGCCCGCCTCGGCGCAGTACCCGATCATCTTCTTCATCTGGACGCCCGAGGCCGACGGGATCGCGATCAGCACCAGCTCTGCCCCGTGCTTCTCGACAATCGCCTCCAGGTTGGAGCCCCGGCCCAGCACCCGGGCAGCATCCAGTACCAGTCCAGCTTTGTGGGGATGGTCGTCAATAAAGCCGCGGATGTCGTACCCGGCCCCCGGGTCCCGCCGTAGGTCGCGCATCAGCGAGAGCCCCGCATTGCCGGCGCCGTAGATCAGAGTTGGCTTCCGGGTCCCCGCATGGGCCTTGCTCCGGTAAGCCTCGCCGCCCACTCTCACCGCGATCCGGACGCTGGCTGTCAGCGTCACAGCCAGCAGGAGGTCGATCACATAAACCGACTTCGGAACCCCGATGTGGAGCACCACCAGCAGCACCAGCGACGCCAGCGACCCGAGCATGTTGCTGAACGCCAGCCGGATCAGATCCGCCAGGGACACGTACCGCGCCCATCGCCGGTCCAGTTCCAGAAACTTGAAGCTGATGAGCTTGAGTGGAACCCAAACCGCGCTGGCGAGGACGAAGACCCTGAAGTAAGGCCCCGGAATATTGAAGTCGAACCGAAGCTGGAAAGCGAGCAGGGCGGCAAGAAGGATCGTGATGGTCTCAGTGACGTAGACCACCACCGCCCTCATCAGGAATCTAGGCTGCAGAAGCTGTCTCCATCGCCGCACCGCGCACCCGGTCGATCACGTACTCCTGGTCGCTCCGCGACAGGCTGCTGGAACTCGGCAGGCAGATCCCGCGCGCAAAAAGATCGGCGGCCACTTCCCCGCCAATCGCTTCGCAGTCTGAGTAATAAGGCTGCAGATGCATCGGCTTCCAAACCGGCCGGGACTCGATATCCGCCTGGTTCAGATGCTCGATCAGTTCGTCCCGCGTGCATCCGAACGCAGCCGGATCGATCAGAAAGCAGCTCAGCCAGTTGGTCGAATATCCGTAGGCTGCCTGCGGCATAAAAGTAATGCCCGGCAGATCCGCAAACGCATCGCGATACCGGAACGCGACCGCCCGGCGCTGCTCCACCCGAAGGTCGAGGACTTCCAGTTGCCCGCGCCCGATGCCGGCCAGCACGTTGCTCATCCGGTAGTTGAAGCCCAGTTCGGAGTGCTCGTAAGCGATGCCCGCGTCCCTCGACTGCGTGGCCCAGAACCGCGCTTTGTCCACCATCTCGCGGTTGGCCGACACCAGCATCCCGCCCCCGGACGTGGTGATGATCTTGTTGCCGTTAAACGAGAAAACCGAAACGGCGCCCATCGTGCCGGCAGCTCTGCCCTTGTAGGTCGCGCCTAATGCTTCGGCGGCATCTTCCAGCACCGGCACCCCGAATTCCCCGCAGATATCGAGAATGGGATCCATATCCGCGCATTGCCCGTAAAGATGCACCACAATTACCGCTTTTGGAAGCCGGTTTTGTTTTGACCGCTTGCGCAAGGCCTTCGCCAGCAGTCCCGGATCCATGTTCCAGGTCCCGCGGTCGCTGTCGAGGAAAACAGGAATTGCGCCCTCATATCGAATGGGATTAGCCGAAGCCGCGAAGGTCAGGGTCGAGCAGAAGACCTCGTCTCCCGCACCGGCACCCAGCAACCGCAGTCCGAGGTGAATGGCAGCCGTGCCACTTGCCAGGCAGACCGCTGGGATGCCGATTCGTCGGAACATGGCATCCTCGAACGCATTCAGGTTGGGCCCGACAGTCGAAACCCAGTTGGTGCTGAATGCCTCGTTCGCATAGGCCTGCTCGGTAGCGCCCATATGCGGAACAGAAAGCAATATCCGCTTCATTTAGGAGGGAAAAGAAGGAGGAGGGTACACGCTACCGCAATCTCACCCACATCGAAACGTCGTAATACCACCAACGCCTTTGACTAAGGTAAGCCCTCGCACATCAGCTTACCAAGGCAGGTTTACGAACGTCAATAAACAGACAGTAGTGACTTTACGTTGTTTTTATTGTAGTTGCGCTACTCCACGCGCTGCTGCATCACGAGGTAAAGAAAGGAGATCATCAGCACTGCACCCGCGGCATAAATCACAAGTTCCTTCTTGGTCCGCTTCCACCTGATGCGCCGCCGCAGTTCCATGATCTTGCGCTCTTCACCGGTCCTCATCGTGGGAGACTGCTCGCCGGACCGGTATGCATAGAATCGCGCCTTACACGCGTGGCAGCGGTAAGGAATCATCTGGAATATCTTGTAAGCCCAGTCCTTCAGGCCGGAACTGTGTGAGCGGTGAGCCTTGGGTTCCTTACATTTCGCACAAATCAATCGGAACTCCCCCAGAACTGCCACCACTTCCGGCTGGGAACCGATACCGTTCTCTCGTTCGATACAAACTGGCCGCGGATAATCCGCCCAGGATTCTCGATAAACAGCGCCTGTGCGACGTCTTTCCCATACCGCTCTGAAACCGCCGCAAAAGCCTCATCGAGGCGGGTATGCCGGTGCACCGGATCGTGCGCGTCGCTCGCGATCACATGCACTAACCCCTGGTCGAAGAAATGGCTGGCGCTTGTGGCCGCGCGCTTCCCAAAACCGCCCAAAACCGACATTGCCGTCACCTGAACGAGGCACCCCAGATCCACCCACGCGGCCACCCGCTCTGGCTCCTTCTGCAGGATGGGATTCCGCTCCGGATGCGTCACGATCGGGATCAAATCCACGCTCAGCAGACGGTCGAGAATCTTGCCCATCGACGCCGAAATATGCAGGTCCGAACACTCCACCAGCACATACTGCTTGCCGTTGATTGAGAATTTGGACGGATAATCCACCGCCTCGGTAATATTGTCGAAACTCAGATGAAGATCGCAGCCCCGGTGAACCTTGATCGCTCCCGCCATCTTTTCGTTTAATTCCGCAATTCGTTCATCGATCAGCGCTGGCTGGTACTCAAATTCCCCATTGGAATGCGGCGTGGCGACAATATCCGTCGTCCCCGCCTCGGCGGCCATGCGCAGCATCTCCAGACTGACTTCGATGGTTGGAGCCCCATCATCCATGCCCCAAAGCACGTGACTGTGTATGTCGACCACTCACCTAGAGTACGAAATCGAGCCAGTCGCGTCCGATTAAAAACTTTTAACAGGAACCATGCAATATCTTTACTGTTCCCTGATCCAGACCTGAGACCGGCCTAATAAAGAGAACCCAATATACCCTCGAACGACCAGTTTCTTGCCTCCATCCTGGAGGTTTATCTTGCACCGATACACCCGGCCGGTGTCCGGGTCCAGGATATCTCCGCCTCCGTACTCAGAACCTTGTTTCTTCATATTTCGAAGGAAAATAAGGCCTACAACGGGCTTGTTGCGGCGATCCCCCTCGCACAGACGGCAAACTTCTGCCGAGTCTTTCGGGTCAACCACTGTGGCAATCCTGCCGAAAATTGCCCCGTTTTGCTCGTACAACTGCACCGTTCCGCGCGCCGTATGCGTCCTGTCGTCTATGGTTTTCCAGACGCCGACCAATAACGGGTCTGCGGCGACCAACTTCACGGCGGCGAACCAAATGCAGAAGAAACTTATCCGGATAACTCTGAGATGACATTGGTTGAACATTACAATATAGTGTTTGCTCCGGCCGACCACTGATGATACACAACCGCTCAGCTTCTAATGGCGTCAGAACCTGCTCCGTGGGTTCGGGCGACCTCTTCAACGGGTTCTTCGAAACAGGACGGGAGTGGAACTTCCGGAAGGATCAACTGGTCGACGCGCGCGCGCGCCGCGTCTTTGAACTAATGGGGCGCGCTTGTGAAGGCGGAGTCTATCCCTACCAGTTGCCCCTCCAAAGCCGCTCCGGCCCGTGGGTAAAGGCCGAAGGCCGGGACATGCTGATGCTCTCCTCCTACGATTATCTCGGTCTCATCGGCGACCCCCGTGTGGACGAAGCGGCCATCGAAGCGATTCGTACGTATGGAACCGGCACTGGCGGTGTCCGTATGCTCACCGGCACTATCGATATCCATCATGAAATGGAGCGCGAGGTCGCTGAGTTCAAAGGCATGCCCGAAGCCATTACCTTCAGTTCCGGATATCTGGCGAACATGGCCGTCGTGGCCAGTCTGTTTTCCGTGCAGGACCGCGTCATCCTTGATTCTTTGTCTCATCGCAGCTTAGTGGACGCCTGCCGTCTTGCCGGGGTGCCCATCCAACGCTTCAAACACAACGACATGGACTCGCTGCGCCAGGAGATCAACAACGGCAGCACCGCCAACCGCACGCTGGTCATTTCTGACGGCGTCTTCTCCATGGATGGCGATATCTGTCCCCTGCCCGATCTGATTCAGGTCAAACGCGAGACCGGCTGCTTCCTGATGATTGATGAATCACACGCTTCCGGCGTGCTCGGGGCCCATGGGCGAGGGACCGATGAGCACTACGGTGTTTCGGCTTCAGAAGTAGACATCTGGACCGGTTCCCTCGCCAAGGGCATTCCCTCGAACGGCGGCTTTGTCGCCGTCTCGCAACAGTTGGCGATCTTCCTGCAGCACTCTGCTGCCCCGTTCATCTTCTCCGCGGCTTTGGCCCCCGCCTCGGTAGCAGCGGTGACGGCTTCTCTCCGGGTGCTCAAGAAAGAGCCGGAGCGGGTAGCCCGTCTGGCAAATAACGCGAAGTTCCTGCGCGATGGTTTGCAGGCGCTGGGTTACGATACCGGCATGTCCGAAACCGCCATCATCCCGGTGATCTTCAACGACGAGGCCAGTTGCGCCTTCGCCGCCGGAAGCCTCCGGGCTGCCGGCATCTGCGTCACCCCGATTATGTTCCCCGCCGTGCCGCTGGGTTCGGCCAGGCTACGGCTCTGCGTCACCGCCGCGCACCGGCTGGACGATCTGGAATTCGCGCTCGACGGCTTCAAGCAACTACGCGGTTAGCATGACCACGCGACGCTCCTTGCTGGTGACAGCCGCCGCGGCCATCCCCGCGTTGCCCGCGATTGCACAGTTGAAAAGCCGACGCGCCGAGGCCAAACCCATCACCCCGGGTGAACGCGAAGCCCGCATCGAACGGGCACGTGAACTGATGACGGCCAACAAGCTGGATGCCATCTGTCTCTCGGGTGGCACTTCACTGCGCTACTTCACCGGAATCCGCTGGGGCACCAGCGAGCGCCTCTTTGCCTGCGTGCTGCCTCGCAAGGGCGATCCGTTTTACGTGTGCCCGGCATTTGAAGAAGAGCGCGCCCGTGAACAGGCCGGTGACAAAGTCCGCGTCCTCACATGGCAGGAAGATGAAGATCCGTATGCGCTGGTCGGCAAAGGTCTTGCTTCCTCTGCCGTCAGAATCGGCATGGAAGAACGCACTATCTTCGCCTACGCCGATGGCATCGCTCACTCGAATCGCGGAGCCACAGTGGTCAGCGCCACTCCCGTAACTGCCGGCTGCAGAGCCGTCAAAAGCCCCGCCGAACTGGACCTGTTGAAGCTCGCCAATAACGCCACCCTGGAAGCGTACCGGGCTGGCTGGAAGCAGGTTCGCGAAGGCATGACGAACCGCGATCTGACTGCCCTGATCGAAGCGGCCTACCAACAGTTCGGATTCCCTGGTAACGTGAGCGTGCAGATGGGTGAGTTCAGCGCTTTGCCACACGGCTCCGCGCGACCCCAGCAGATTCGCGAAGGCTCGCTCGTCATGATGGACGATGGCTGCTCGGTGGAAGGCTACACGGCCGACGTCACCCGCACAGTGGTGTTCGGCAAACCGTCAGAGAAGATGAAAAGGGTGTGGGATATCGTGCACCGTGCGCAATCCGCCGCTCTGGCTGCAGCCAAACCTGGCGCTCCGTGCGAGAACGTCGATATGGCAGCCCGGAAGGTCATCGAAGAGGCGGGGTTCGGGCCCGGCTACAAGTACTTCACCCACCGTTTGGGGCACGGCATCGGGCTGGACGGACACGAATGGCCTTACCTGGTACGCGGCAATAAACAGCTTCTCGCGCCTGGTATGACCTTCTCCGACGAACCGGGAGTCTACATCCGCGGCGAATTCGGCATGCGGCATGAAGACTGCATGTACATCACGGACAAAGGGGCGGAACTGTTTACCCCCCAGTGTGAGTCGCTGGAACAGGGAATCTGACCCAAAAGACCGACCCCTCTCCCTCGGCACTTGTTACATCGATCGACGCGCCGTGTAGCCTGGCCAGAGTCTGGGCGAGCGAGAGTCCCAGCCCGTGGCCGCCATTACTTCGGGCCTTATCAGCCCGAAAGAAGCGCTGGAAGATGCTGGGCAATTCAGCCGGCCCAATGCCTATGCCTGAGTCCTCCACTGCTACGCTGCCGGAAGAGTTCAGGCTGACCTTCACCTCACTTCCCTCCGGCGAGTATTTGAGCGCGTTATCGAGCAATGCCAGAAAGAGACGCCGCAGCGCGGCGCGGTTGCCGTGAACAGCGACAGGTTCCGCCGGCAGGGAGACACCAATCGCCATATGTCGTTCGGTCGCAAGATCCCGAACCTCAGTGACCGCATCCCCCAACGCATCCCGCAAGTCGAGCGGCACCATCGGCATCCCGTCCGTCCCGGAATCGGAACGTGCGAGAAACAGCAGATCTTCGACCAGTTGCGTCATCCGCTCCGATTCGGCGACCACCTCCGCCAGGCTCTCCCGGTAGGATTCCGGCTCACGGGCGCGGCGCAAAGCCAGTTCCGCGCTGGTCCGAATCACTGCCAGCGGGGTGCGAAGCTCGTGGGAGGCGTCCGCTGCGAATTGCGAAAGCATGGTCACGGCTGAATCCAGCCGTGCGAGCATGGTGTTCCAAACCTCGGTGAGGCGTTCCAACTCATCGCCCGTCGGTGGCACCGGCAGGCGTTGAGAGAGGTTGTCGATGCTAATGGCGCGGGCAGCGGCGGTGATTTCGTCCACGGGTCGCAAGGCGCGGCGGCTCAACCAGGCGCCGCCCAAACATGCAATTGCGATAACTACCGGGATCAGCGCCACGAGCAGAATTCCCAGCAGATCCAGCGTGTGATTGATGCTGTTCGCGGAGGTCGCAATATCCAGAGTAAAGGCTTCATTCCCGATGCTGAAGCTTCTGTGCAGCGTCCGAACTTGCTTCAGGCTGGCCCGGGCGCCCACCGGGTACCGAAAGTCGAAACCATTCGAGCTGCGCAGTTCCAGGCGGCTGGAGGACGGAAGGGCCTGGCAGAACTCTTCCATTTCGGTCCTGAGTTGCGGGCCCGAAAACTCGACCGTCTCGCGCCGCAGATACGCTTCGAAGCGGCTCGCGCTGTCGGAAAGATCTTCGTCCAGTTCACTCACCAGCCGCTGGCGCAGTGAAAGCCAGATCAGACCGCCGAACAAGGCCAGCGCCCCGGTGAGCACCAGCGCGTACCAGACCGTCAGCCGAAACCGGATGGAGCGGGAGCGCATTACTGCTCTGGCTCCCTCATGACGTAGCCTATGCCCCGGACGGTGTGGATGAGCTTCGGTTCGCGCGTGTCTACCTTGAGCCGAAGCAGCCGCACGAACGCTTCGAGAGTGTTCTCTCCCACATCACAGCCGTAGCCCCATACGGATTCCAGTATCGTTTCCCTGCCAATGACGCGGCCCGTATTGCGCAGCAGCAACTCCAGCAGGCTGAATTCCCGTGGCGTGAGGGTGAGAGTGTCTGTCCCCCGCGTTACGCGCCTGGATGCCGGGTCCAGGCGCAGGTCGGCAAGTTCCAGCAGTACCGGGCGAGGAATCGCGCCGCGCCTGCTTACCGAACGCAGCCGCGCCAGCAGCACGTCAAAAGGGAACGGCTTCGTCAGGTAATCGTCCGCCCCGCAATCCAGCCCGAGCACCACGTCGGAAGCAGCATCCCGCGCCGTCAGCAGCAACACGGGTGTTTGGTTTCGCAATTCGCGCAACCGGCGAGTGATGGCAATCCCGTCCATGCGGGGCAGCATCACATCCAGAACGATGACATCAAATGCGGAAGCGCAGGCGATTTCGAAGCCCTCGACGCCATCGCGCGCCAGGATGACCTGGTGCCCTTCTTCGGCGAGGC
>JAUZEU010000582.1 GCA_030838885.1 Bryobacterales bacterium
TGAAGACATGTGGCGCCTGAATCGGGCGCGCACCATGGAAACAACATCTTCGCTGTCGGCGTGTCCGGCGCAATCGCCCACGCCAGATGTCGACAGGGCCGAAGGGCAAGCCCCCGCCAGGCCCGCGACCAACTCGCCGATGGGAGCCCGCGACAAAGCCCCGCGGGAAGAAATCCTCCTGCCCGCCGCGAAATACACCCCATGAAGCCAGTCTCCGCAATAAAACTAAACAGGGCACGCGGACACCGGGCCGCGTCTGCTCCGGGACGCGCAAATCGTCGGGGCCTAATTACTGCCAAACAACATCTTTATCCAAATCAAGGATGGTATACTTCAAGAGGATGGTGTTATCCTTCCCCGCGAATTCGCGGCAATATCGTACTTCCCCAACAGCACAACACCAGCCCCCTGCGTTTTTTCACCAGTTCTCTGGTCAAGCTTGATGTACCTCTCTCACAACCAATCTCTCCCAGGAGGACGACTTCCAAACAAATGAAAACAAATGTGCAGGTCAGCCGCGGCATTGAGAATCTCTTTGGCACTCAGGACGAAAACATCCGGCTCATTGAGCTCGGCCTGAATGTCACCACGAAGCTGGGGAATGACACCATCGAAATCGATGGCGAAGCACCCGACGTCGCCCGCGCCGAACAGATCTTTGAGGATTATTTCGCGCTCGTACGCGAAGGCCAGGTCTTCAAGAACGGCGATCTCAATGGCCTCCTCCGCGTGGTCACCGCCGACCCCGACGTTACGCTCCGCAACCTCGTCAACAGCGGCAAGCAGCGCAGCTTCGGCAAGAAAATTCTCGCGCCCAAGACGGTCACGCAGCGCCGTTACCTCGAAGCTATCGAACGCAATGACCTCACCTTCGGCATCGGCCCCGCCGGCACGGGCAAAACCTATCTCGCAGTCGCCATGGCCATTCAGGCGCTCGTCAGCAAGCGCGTCAGCCGCATCATCCTTACGCGTCCGGCCGTCGAAGCCGGAGAGCGGCTCGGCTTCCTCCCCGGCACACTTCAGGAGAAGGTCGATCCGTATCTCCGCCCGCTTTATGATGCGCTCTACGACATGCTGGAAGCCGAGAAGGTGGAAAAGCTCCTCGAACGCCTCTCCATCGAAGTTGCGCCACTGGCCTTCATGCGCGGCCGCACGCTGAACGACAGTTTCATTATTCTCGATGAAGCGCAGAACACCACAACCGAACAAATGAAGATGGTGCTCACCCGGCAGGGCTTCAACTCCAAAATGGTGGTCACCGGCGACCTTACCCAAATGGATTTGCCGAACAACAAACGCAGCGGTCTGCTCGAAGCGGTTGAGGTCCTGCGCGGCGTCGAGGGCATCTCGTTCATCCACTTCGATGAACGTGACGTGGTGCGCCACAGCCTCGTGCAGCGCATCGTGCGCGCTTACGAAAAGTACAACGAAGGTCCTTCGGGCAACCAGCTCTCGCTGAAACTGGCCGACCCCCTTCTTGTGCCTGAACGGCTTACCCCTGCGCCGGAACCCTTAAACGCCGGCACTCAATGAAATCCGAGCCGCACATAACTTACCGGCGCAAGCCGGCCACCCTCGATAGCGCTTCCCTCGAGAGCTATGCGTTGGTTCTCCAGGACCGCGTGGCAAAACGCCGTGAATACCACTGCCTCATCACCACCGATGCGGAACTGCAAACTCTAAACCGGGAGTTCCGGGGCAAAGACTATCCAACGGATGTCCTGTCCTTCCCGGGCACCGCGCCGTACCTGGGCGACATCGCCATCTCACTGCATCGAGCCCGCGCGCAGGCACGCCAGTTCAATCACTCGCTCGATGACGAACTTCGCATCCTGCTCCTCCACGGCGTGCTTCATCTCACAGGTTTGGATCACGAATCCGACACGGGGCAGATGGCCCGCGCCGAGCAACGCTGGCGCAAAAAACTGACTCTGCCCACCAGTCTAACGGAGCGCTCGAAGTAAATGCTTCTCATCGCGCTGGCACTGCTTTTCGTCCTGATCATTCTCTTCACGGCCATTCAGACTTTCTATCTGGAAGGCATGCGCCTCCGCACGCGTGAACAGCCTTCGCTCCAGTACTTCAAATCCGACCTTGAGCCGCGCCTCAACCTCCGTTCGGAAGAAGGCGCCCTCACCTTCTCACTCTGGAAACACACCTGCCTTGTGGTTTTCGGCGTCCTTGTCCTGGCCCAAACCATCGACGGCGGAACGCTCAAATTTCCGGAACTCCTCGAAGGCATTGCCACGGCCTGGCTCGCAATGCTCGTCTGCTCTTACCTCATCCCTCAGTTACTCTTCCGGCGCACCTCCGGCCACTGGCTGAATGCCCTCCTGCCCTTCTACACGGCCAGCGCGCTCATCTTCCGCCCCATCGTTCTCGGGCTCGGCTTCCTTCATTCACTGCTCGATATTGTAAAGCCGGAACCCGCTAATGAAGACGCAGCGACTGCCGCTGAAAACATTGACGCGCTCATTACCGCCGGCACCGAAGAAGGCCTTATCGAAGAGGATGACCGCAGGCTCATTCAGTCCGTGGTGGCCTTCGGGGACAAAACAGTGCGCGAGATCATGACCCCGCGTCCCAATATGGTGACCATTCAGGCCGACCAGACGCTCGAAGCTCTCCACGAACTGGTAGTCAACGAACAGTACTCGCGCATTCCTGTGTGGCAGACCTCCATTGACGACATCATAGGCTTCGTCCACGTTCGCGACATGTTCGAAGTGGCCGAAGTCAGCCGCAAAACCCGCACCGTCCGCGAACTGATGCGCCCTATTCGTTACGTGCCCGAAACCAAGCCCGTTGACGATCTGATGCGCGAAATGCAGCAGGAAGGCGCTCACATGGTCATCGTCATCGACGAGTATGGCAACACCGCCGGACTCGCGACCATGGAAGATCTCGTCGAGGTAATCCTCGGCGAAATTCGCGACGAACATGAGCCGGGGTCCGACGTAACCGATGATGGAAATGGTGGCTATATAGTGTCCGGCAATTTCGACGTCTCCCGCATTTCCGACTACCTGGAGTTCCGTCCCGAAGAAGAAGTATCCTCAGCGACCGTCGGAGGTCTTGTGATGGAATGGCTCGGGCATGTTCCCAAACCCGGTGAGGCAGTCGAACGGGACGGCATCCGCGCGGAGGTACTGGCCAGTGACGGAATGCGCATCGAGAAGGTCCGCCTCAGCCCTGCCACCCCGCCCATCACCCATACCAATGTGCTTCATCTGAACGGCGATACCCTCGGAGAAAGCGCATGAGCCATCGCTCCGGCTTCGTATCGATCCTCGGCCGCCCTAACGCAGGCAAATCGACCCTGCTAAACGCTCTTGTCGGCCAGAAAGTGTCTATCGTCGCCGATAAGCCCCAAACCACCCGCACCGCGATTCAGGGCGTGATGACCACTGAAGAATCGCAGGTGATCTTCGTCGATACCCCCGGCATTCACAAGTCCGATTCCACCATTAACAAGCGTATGATGGAGTCCGTCCGCGCCTCTCTCGAAGAACGCGATCTCATCATCTACGTGGTGGATGCCACCGAGCGCTTTGGCGAAGAGGACCGGCGAGCGCTGTCCATGCTGCGCCCCAACGGACCGCCTGTTGTGTTAGTGTTCAACAAAATCGACGCCGTCCGCGCCAAGCACGACCTGCTCCCCCTGATGGACGAATACAGCAAGCAATTTGACTTCGTCGCCACCCTGCCCATCTCCGCTCTCAAAGACGACGGTCTGGAAAAGCTTCGCCAGGAAGTTATCAGCAGGATGCCCGAAGGCCCGGAATATTTCCCGCCAGACCATGTGACCGACCAACCCGCCCGCTTCCTCGCGGCCGAACTGATTCGTGAGAAAATCCTGACCGCCACCCGCCAGGAAATTCCCCACGCCACTACGGTGATTATCGATAAGTGGGAAGAAACGCCGGCCATCGTCCGCATGTACGCCACCATCTACGTGGAGCGTGACGGCCAAAAGGCCATAATCATCGGCGCGAAGGGAGCGATGCTGAAGAAAATCGGGACCCTTGCCCGCGAGGAGATGGAATCCATCTTCGGGATCCGTATTTATCTGGATCTCCACGTGAAAGTCGAATCCCGCTGGCGCGAAAGCGCTGCCTTTCTCAATACGCTCGACTGGCGTACAATGGCCGGTAGGGATGATAAATAAGCGGCTGGGCCTGTCACTCGTACTTTTTCTGAGCTTGTTGCTCACTGTCCAGGCCGCCACTAAGCCCGTTACAGACGACTTTATCAGCGACACTGTCCGCCAAAAGCTCGCTGCCGACTCGCTCGTCAAAGGCGGCGCCATCGACGTGGAAGTTAAGGATGGCACCGTGACCCTCAAAGGCAAGGTTCAGGAGCCGAAGCAGAAAGACAAGGCTGAGCGGATCGCAAAGAAAGTGAACGGCGTTAAAACCGTCGTCAACGAGATCAAGATAGAGAAGCCGTGATCCGGGCGCTTTTCGTCTCCGTCCTCGCGCTTGGTCTCCTGGGCGCGCAGGATTTCGACAATCTCCAGGCCGAGCGCGTCGCCACCAACCTTCAGTACGCCGATGGACTCGTCTGGTCCCGCTCCGGCTTTCTCGTCTTCTCCGATGTCCTGAAGAAGCGGCTCTACCGCCTCGATCCAGGCAAGCCGCCCAGCCCCACCAACGACAATAACAGTGGCGCACAGGGCCTCACGTACGACGCCCAGGAACGCCTCTACATCTGTGAACCCCTGAACCGCCGTATTATGCGGATGGATCGCAAAGGCAAGCAGGACACGCTGGTGGATAGCTTCCAGGGCAAGAAGTTCAACGCGCCCAACGACATCGTGGTGCGCAAAGACGGGCACGTCTACTTCACTGACCCTGCCTTCGCCGGCGCCATCGATACCCGCGAACTCGACTTCAACGGCATCTTCCACATCACACCGAAGGGGGACATTGACGTCCTTGCAAAGTGGCAAACGCGCCCCAACGGCATCGCCCTCTCGGGGGATGGCAAGACCCTCTACGTCACCGATTCGGACCGGCACGCCGTCGTCGCGTTCGACCTCGACAACCACTCCGGCAGCGCCACGAATCAGCGCGATGTGATCAGGAACATCAACGGAGTCCCCGGCGGCCTTCGCACGGATGTCACAGGCCGCTTGTATGTTGCCGCGCGAGGGCTCGGCGTCTACGCCCCCGATGGCAAACTGCAGCACCAGTTGCTCGCCGGAGAGGTCATCACCAACGTGGCCTTCGGAGACCCCGACTTTGAAACCCTCTACGTTGCCGGCCGCAAGGCTATCTACAAGATCCGCCTGGGCGTTAAGGGAGCGCTCCAGTATTAGCGAATCGCGCCGCTATCCGCCGCGGCCCGTTCTCGGCGTGGGTGCGCTGATCATTGAGGACAACCGGATCCTGCTCGTGGAACGTGGCAAAGAGCCGCTCAAGGGCTACTGGTCTCTGCCGGGCGGAGCCGTCGAAACCGGTGAGAGTCTCGAATTTGCCATGCGACGGGAAGTCCGCGAAGAGACAGGACTGGAGGTCGAAGTCCTCTGTCTGCTGGAGGTGTTCGAGCGCATCATCCGCGATGCCGCATCTCAACCCGAATACCACTTCGTCCTGATGGACTATCTTTGCCGCCCCGCAGGCGGCACGCTCGCCGCTGCAGACGACGCCAGCCGGGTCGAGTGGTTCACGGAAGCTGAGATAGTGGACATCAGGATCACCGAAGGCACTCCTGCCGTAATCGCAAAGGCATTCCGCCGGATTCAGCGGTAGAGGCTGCTCTCACCAGCAGGCCGGGTCTTCCAGCGACGGTGGATCCACAGCCACTGGTCCGGGTTCTGGCGTATGGCCGCCTCGATCGCCGCCTGCACGCGCGCGGTATCCTGCTCGGCATCGCCGGTTATCTCAACCTCGGGATAAAACCGAAGGATGTACTTCCGCTCTGTCTCGCTCCACACGGCGAACCCCGGGATCACAGCCGCACCACTCCGCGCCGCCAGCTTTGCGAACGTCAGATTTGTGCAGGCCGGCTTCCCGAAGAACGGCACGAACACGCCGTTATCGACGGCTGCATTCTGGTCTACCAAAATGCCGACCGGCTCGTTTCCGCGAACAGCGTGAAGAATGGATCGGGCGAAATCCCGCTTCGAGAGCAGTTTGTTCCCGGACATTGCCCGCCGCTTCTCCACCAGATCGTCGATCAGAGGATTGTCCAGTCGCCGGACCACCACATTCATCGGCTCGGTCAGCAGCGCATGAGCGTAGGCGCTTAATTCCCAATTGCCCAGATGAGCCGTCGCGAAGAGCACACCGTTTCCGCGCGCCTTGGCGCGCTCATAGTGCTCAAACCCTTCATAGCGGATCCACTCGCCCACGTTCCCGGAGTTGATCTCCGGAAAACGCGCCATCGACACCAGCAGCCTCCCGATGGAGGCATACACCCCGTCAATCGTGGCCCGCCGCCATCCCTTGTCTTTGTCCGGATACGCGAAGCTCAGGTTTGTCTCGGCTGTTTGCCGCAGCCGCGGAACCACCCAATCGAGCAGTCTGGCGTAGATCCCGCCCAGCCGGTCTGCCATCGGGCACGGTGAGCGCTCCAGCGAATACACAACCGCTCTTGCCAGGCACGCTTCCAGCCGGTTACGAAGAGCAGATCTCGATTTCAACCTATTCGATCCAGCCGCCGCCGGCCACCAGATCATCGGAGTAAAACACAGCGCCCTGACCAGGCGTAACCGCTCGCTGCGGCTCGTCGAAGTGCACTTCCACCTTGCCGCCTTCCAGCGGATACAGCGTCGCCTGAGCCGGCAGATGCCGGTTGCGGATCCGCACAGTAGCGCGAGCGGGGGCAGACAGTTCCGTCCACGAGAGCCAGTTGATATCCCGCGCGATCAGGGTCGAACGCAGCAGGGAATCGTTCGAGCCCACGGTCACTGTCTGCGATTTTGTATCCGTCGCAATCACGTAAAGCGGTTCCGGAGCGGCCACACCCAACCCCTTACGCTGCCCTACGGTGAAGTGGTGCGCACCTGTATGCCGGCCCAGTTCACGGCCTTCCTCATTTACGATACGGCCCTCGGTAGCCTCGCGACTGACGCCCTTCTCGCGCAGGTATGCGTCCATGAACGCGGCATAGTCGCCGTTCGGAACGAAGCAAATCTCGTAGCTCTCGCTCTTGTTCGCCACCGGTAAATCGAAGGCTACCGCCAGATCCCGAACCTCCGACTTCACCATTTCCCCCAAAGGAAACAGTGTCCGCGAAAGCTGCTCCTGCGTGAGTCCCCAGAGGAAATAAGTCTGGTCCTTCGAGAAGTCCCTCGCGGTCCGCATCTCCCAGCGACCGGTTTCCGGATTGCGGCCCACCCGCGCGTAATGCCCGGTGGCAATCGCCTTCGCACCCACCGAATCCGCCAGTGTCAGAAACTGATCGAACTTGATGAAGGTATTGCAGAGCGTGCACGGGATCGGCGTACGACCAGCCAGGTACTCATCCACAAACGGCGCCACCACGCTTTCCTCGAACTGACGCTCCAGATTCACCACATAATACGGAATCCCCACGTGCTCCGCCACCCGCCGCGCGTCATAAACGTCGTCGAGCGAGCAGCACCGCCCCGTGGTCTCATCCGTGGCCAACTCCGGCAGCCGCCGCTGATTCCAGAGCTGCATAGTCAGCCCGGCGATGTTGTACCCGTCGCGCTTCAGCAGCGCTGCAACCGTTGAACTATCCACTCCGCCGGACATCGCCACGGCGATCAAATCAGACATTCACTGCTCCCCGTACGAAGGCGGTCGAGATCCGACGCAGATGCGACACACTCTCCACCACCGCTCCAATCAACCCGTCCACTTGCTCCCTCGTATTCGCCGGACCCAGCGAGAACCGCACGCTCGACCGCGCATCTTCTGCCGACAAACCCATCGCGAGCAGCACGTGCGAAGGCTCTACCGCACCGCTCGAACACGCGGATCCGCTTGACACCGCGTAGCCCCGCAAATCGAGCGCGATCACCATCGCCTCGCCCTCAATCCCGTCGAAACGGATGTTGGTGGTATTGGGCAGCCGCCGTAGTATATCGCCGTTCACCCCCGCAGACGGCACTCGGTCCAGAACGCCCTGCTCCAACCGGTCGCGCAATGCAGCGATCTCATTCCAATCGCCCGCAATTCCCGCCGCGAGCCCCATAGCGGCAGCGCCCGGAACATTCTCCGTGCCCGCGCGCCGCTCGCGCTCATGCCGCCCACCGTAAAGCAGAGGCTGTAGCTCCACGCCCTTCCGCACGTAAAGAGCCCCGATACCCTTGGGCGCCCCAAACTTGTGGCCACTTACGGAAAGCAGATCCAATCCCAACTCACGAACGTTCACCGGGATACGTCCGGCAGTCTGCACGCCGTCGCTGTGAAACACCACCCCGGCTTCCCGCGCGACGGCAGCGATCTTCGCGACCGGCTGCACGGTTCCGATCTCATTGTTCGCGTGCATCACGGTAATCAGCGCTGTGTCGTTCCGCAGCGCCCTCCGGACATCATCGGGATCCACAATTCCATCGCCGCCCACCGGCACATACGAAACGCCGTAGCCCTCGCGCTCCAGCTGCGCGCACGCGTTCAGCACGGCCGGATGCTCGATCGCGCTGGCGATTACGTGCCCCGGCCTCTTCCTCAACACTCCAAAAATCGCGAGGTTATCCGCTTCCGTGCCACCGCTGGTGAACACGATTTCCCGCGGGTCGCATCCGATAAGCCGCGAGACTTCCCGCCGCGCGGCTTCCAGCCGCTGTTTCGCAGCCTGCCCGAAATGATGGATACTGGACGCGTTGCCATAGACTTCCGCCATGGCTTCGGAGAGGCTACGCAGCACTTCCGGCGCGACCGGCGTTGTCGCGTTATGGTCGAAGTAATAATGCTGCACTAAGTACCAGTTTAGCTTGATGATTGTGACCCTGCTTACAGACTTCGGCCTTGCCGACCATTACGTGGGCGCCATGAAGGGCGCAGTTCTGTCCGTCTGTCCGCAAGCGCAGTTAATCGATATCTCGCATGAGGTTGCGCCGTACCAGATCCTGCAGGCCGCTTACACCCTTTCCCAGGCGTGGCAGACCTTCCCGGCAGGGACCATTCACCTGGTTGTCGTCGATCCGGGCGTAGGTTCCGCGCGGCGTCCGATTCTGGTCGAAGCCGGCGGGCATTATTTCATTGCGCCGGATAACGGGGTACTGACGATGGTGCTCAACTCGCAGCCCAGGTATGCCGCAACACATCTCACCGCACGCCAGTACTTTCGCCAAACGGTCAGCCAGACCTTTCACGGCCGGGACATCTTCGCGCCGGTAGCAGGCCATCTCGCGACGGGCGTTCCGCCCGCAGATTTTGGCGAGGCGATCGATGACCCGGTAATTCTCCCTATAACGGGTATGGTCCTCAGTATTGATCGCTTTGGCAACATCATCACAAGTTTCGGTTGGGACGATCTGGACCCGGGCTTTGAACTGATACTCGGCGATACGGTGATTCAGAGGCGCTGCCGCAGTTATAGTGAGGCGCAATTGGGAGAGCTGTTCGCGATCAAAGGCAGCGGCGGCTTCGTGGAGGTATCCCTGAATCAGGGGAACGCCGCCAGGGCGCTCGGAGTTAGTCGTGGCACAACAGTTGAAATCCGCCGGGTGTAGAATCTTCTGGAGGTTTCCACATGCAACAGGCACACGACGATCTGAACCGAATCCTCACGGATTTCACCTCTAATGAGACTGCGCTCCGGGAGGTTATGGGGGGCCTTTCCGAAAAGCAACTGAACTGGGAGGCCGGGGCAGGCAAGTCCTGGAGCATCCTGCAGTGCGTGTCGCATCTGGCTCTGTCAAACGAAAGCTATACAGGAGGGATTCGCTCCGTTCTCCGCCCGGACGCCCCTCGCGGAAGGGATCCTGTCCGCCCCAGCGCTCCGGGAGCCATATTTTTGAAGAAGCTGGAGCCGCCCGTCAGGCAGAAGGTGCGCGCTCCGGAAAAGATCGTGCCGTTGACCAGTCTCGCGAAGGAAAGCGTTCTGACGGCGTTCGCGCAGACTCACAATCAGATTCAGAACCTGGTTCAGGAAGTGGCTGAACTGGATCTCAACCGCCTCAAATTCCGGAACCCGCTTCTGCCCCTGCTGCGAGTGAGGGTGGGAACCGCATTGCTGATTATGGCCGCCCATGAGCGTCGCCATCTATGGCAGGCGCAACGGGTCCGCGAGGCGGTGCAACATTGATAGCCCGCTCTCTCATAATCTCGGGACTTCTGGTGTGTAACGGCATGGCTCAGAGTTCCCCGCAACGGACCCGCGCCGCATTCCTGAAGATGATCGACAGGCCCCGCGTTCCGCTCGCGCCGGAGATCGCCGGCAAGGGCGTGACAGGGGGGATTGAACAGCTTTCGTTCACCTACGCCGCGGACGCCTCTGAGCGAGTTCCAGGCCTGCTGTTCCGGCCCGCGGAGAGCAAAGGGAAGCTGCCGGTTGTGATCGTGCTGCATGGCACCGGCGGCACCAAGCAAAGCCAGATTGCGCTGTTGCGAACGCTGGCGGGCAAGGGCTTTATCGCGATTGCAATCGACGGGCGCTATCACGGCGAGCGCAGCACTGAGGGCACAGGCTCGGCGGAATATCAGGCCGCGATGCTGCGAACTTATCAAACGGGGAAGGAGCATCCGTTCCTCTACGACACCGTCTGGGACACGATGCGTCTGATCGATTACATCGAAACGCTGCCCGGAGCCGATGCAGCACGCATTGGGCTGATCGGGTTTTCCAAGGGCGGCATGGAAACATATCTGGCGGCCGCAGTCGATCCGCGGATTCGTGTGGCAGTGCCGTGCATTGGCGTGCAGAGTTTCCGCTGGGCGCTTGAGAACGATTCCTGGCATTCGCGCGCGGGCACCTTCAAAGTCGCGCTGGATACAGCCGCGCAGCAGAAAGGCGTGGCCACGGCCGACGCGAAGTTTCTGCGGCACTTCTACGATCGGGTGGCGCCCGGCATTTACTCCGATTTCGACGGCCCCGCGATGCTGCCTTTGATCGCGCCGCGCCCGCTGCTGACCATCAACGGCGAACTCGACGCACGTACGCCCATGCCGGGGCTTCTGCTCTGCTTTGAAGCGGCTAAGAAGGCTTATGCAAGTGCGCCCGGCCACTTCGAAACGCTCATAGAAGAGAAGACGGGGCATGCGGTTACACCCGCGGCGCAGGCCACCGCGATCGCCTGGTTCGAGCACTGGTTAAAGTAAAGTCAGATGATTCTCGCAGTAATGGCTGACCTGATGTTCTCGGTCCAGATTATTGACCAGGCAAAAAAGCTCGGCCTGACAGTTCAGTTCGTCAAGGATGAGGAGACGGCTTTTGGGAAACTGAAGTCCCTGCCTGTTCAGGTTGTGATCTTTGACCTGAACTATGCCGCCGCTAACCCCGTCGGCCTGCTCCACCGGATGAAGAGCGACGCTGAAACCAAACGGATCGACACGGTTGGTTTCATATCGCATGTGCAGGTGGAACTGAAGCGCCAGGCGGAGGAAGCAGGCTGCGACGTTGTGGTGGCACGCTCCGCCTTCGCGCAGAAACTTCCCGAAATTCTGGGTCGCTATGCAGGCAACGAGACCGCAACTCTGAGCTGATCGAGTTTTTTGTTCGCGGCGCCCGAGTCGATGGATTCCGCAGCGCGGGCCACGCCTTCTTTGAAGTCCGCCGCTTTTCCTGCCGCGACGATCGCCAGTGCGGAATTGATGAGCACTATGTCACGAGGTGCGCCCGTCTCCCCTGCCAAGATCGCCTCCGCCATGGCCCGGTTATGCGCAACATCTCCTCCCCGGATGGAATCAAGCGGTCTCGGCTCAAAGCCAAAATCTTCCGGGGTAAGGGTCATCTGCTCCACTTCTCCACGCCTGATCGAGAAGACGGTGGACGGCCCCGTGACGGTCACCTCACCCAGACCGTCCGAACCGTGCACGACATATCCGCGGCTTAGCCCGAGCACTGCCAGGGTTCCGGCAATTTTGCGGGCCGCTTCGTCGGACCACGTGCCGGCTACCTGCATCTCGGCACGCGCGGGATTCGTGAGGGGACCCAGGAAATTGAATGCCGTTCTGAATTTCAGTTCCAGACGGGTCGGCTGTACGTGCCGCACAGCCTGGTGAAACGACGGCGCGAACAGAAAGCCGATTCCCACATCGCGAATGGAATTCGCCACTACCTGAGGCGGAACTGCAGTACACACGCCCAGGGCTTCGAGAAGATCCGCGCTGCCGGATTTGCTTGTGATCGACCGGTTGCCGTGCTTTGCGACCCGGACGCCTGCACCGGCCACCACAAAGGCCGAGATGGTCGAAATGTTGAATCCGGCAGTGGGGTTGCCGCCCGTTCCACAGGTGTCCAGAATGGGGCGGCACGCATCTTCGATCGCTAGCGGCAGAGCCGCCGCTCGCATCGCACGCGCAAAGCCCGTGAGTTCCGGAATGGTTTCGCCGCGAACCCGCAGGGCCGTCAGAAACGCAGCTGTCAGCACAGGTGTCGACTCGCCCGCGAGCAGCCCGCGCATGGCACCTTCGGCCTGTCCTTCGGTCAGGGAACGGCCGTCGACTACGGCATGGAGGAGTTCGAGGGTCATGTTAAAGTTGATGTTCCGGGTTAAACCGGGAGCCAAAATTCAGCATAGTCGTTCGCTCGTCCCAAATGAAAATCCACGAGTATCAGGCCAAAGCAATCCTGGCCAAATACAATGTCCCCGTGCCTCGCGGGAAGGTGGCGTTCACCGTCGCCGAAGCTGAGGCGGCTGCGCAGGAAATCGGCGGGAGCGTCGTTGTCAAAGCGCAGATTCACGCGGGTGGCCGCGGGAAAGGCGGTGGCGTGAAGGTCGCGAAAGATACGGCTGAAGCAAAAGCACTGGCTGCGAAAATTCTTGGCATGACGCTCGTCACGCACCAGACCGGGCCGGAAGGTCGCCTGGTGCAGCGCCTGCTGATCGAAGAAACGCTGCCGATCGACAAGGAACTGTACCTCGGTATCGTGCTGGATCGTGCTATCGGCAAGATCATCTTCATGGCATCGGCTGCGGGCGGCATGGAAATCGAGGAAGTGGCGGCTCATACGCCCGATGCGATCCTCAAGGAAATCATCGAGCCTGGCATCGGCTTGCAGCCGTATCAGGCGCGCAAACTCGCCTTCGGAATCGGCATCCCGACACCCGCCATGAACGGCGCGGTGCAGGCGATGACGGCGCTGGCCAAAGCGTGCCTGGAGATGGACGCGACACTCGCCGAAATCAACCCCTTCATGCTTACGAAGGACAACCGGGTTTATGCGCTGGACGCGAAGATCAACTTCGACGACAATGCGCTTTTCCGGCACAAGGAACTCGCGGAACTTCGTGACGTCAATGAAGAAGACCCGCTGGAAGTGGAAGCTTCGAAGTTCGGTCTGAACTACATCAAGCTTGACGGCAACATTGCCTGTATGGTGAACGGCGCAGGCCTGGCGATGGCCACCATGGACATCATCAAGTACGCCGGCGGTTCGCCCGCGAACTTCCTGGATGTGGGCGGCGGCGCGAATGCGGAGCAGGTGAAGAATGCGTTCCGGATTCTGCTGGGCGACCCTGCCGTCAAGACCGTCCTCATCAACATCTTCGGCGGAATCCTGCGGTGTGACACGCTTGCGAGCGGCGTGGTCTCGGCGGCGCGCGACCTGGGCATTCAGGTCCCGATCGTCATCCGAATGGAAGGCACGAACGTGGAACTGGGCCGTAAGGTTCTGGAAGAATCCGGCTTCAACTTCATTCTTGCCGATGGCATGAAGGACGCTGCTGAAAAGGCCGTGGCTGCGGCGAAAGGACAACAGTAAATGAGCGTCCTGGTTGATAAGAATACTCGTCTGATTGTGCAGGGCTTTACCGGCAAGGAAGGGACGTTCCACGCGTCCACTGCCATCGCTTACGGAACGAATGTGGTTGGTGGTGTTACGCCCGGCAAGGGTGGCTCCACGCACCTGGAGCGTCCGGTATTCAACACGGTGGCGCAGGCCCGGAAGGAAACCGGCGCCAATGCGACGGTCATTTTCGTTCCTCCGCCGTTCGCGGCCGATTCGATCATGGAAGCGGCTGATGCAGGTATCGAACTGATCGTCTGCATCACGGAAGGCATCCCGGTTGTGGACATGGTGAAGGCCTGGAACTTCCTTCAGACGAAGACCTCCCGGCTGGTTGGGCCCAATTGTCCTGGCGTGATTTCACCGGGCAAGTGCAAGATCGGCATCATGCCGGGGCACATTCATCTGGAAGGCCATGTTGCCGTGGTTTCCCGCTCCGGCACGCTGACTTATGAAGCCGTGGGGCAGTTAACGAAGCTGGGCATCGGCCAGTCGACGTGCATTGGGATCGGAGGCGACCCGATTATCGGGACTACATTCCTGGACTCGATTAAGATGCTCGACGCGGACCCTGATACGCACGCGATCGTGATGATCGGCGAGATCGGTGGCAACGCGGAAGAGACTGCGGCAGCGTACATCGGCGCGAACGTGAAGAAGCCGGTGGTGGGCTTCATCGCCGGCCAGACCGCGCCTCCGGGACGCCGCATGGGACACGCCGGAGCGATTGTGTCGGGCGGGTCGGGCGCGGCTTCCGACAAGATTGCGGCCATGGAAGCGGCCGGCATTACCGTCTGCGCATCGCCTGCTGAAATTGGCGAAAAGATTCAGGAACGACTGAAAAATTGACGAATATGCAAAAGACTTTTTCCATCATTAAGCCGGACGCTGTGAAGTCCGGCAAGGCAGGTAACATCCTCGCTCTTCTGGAAAGCAATGGTTTTCGGATTGTGGCGTTGAGAATGGCGAAGCTTTCTCAGTCTCAGGCAGAGGGTTTCTACGCGGTTCATGCCGAGCGTCCGTTTTATGGCAGCTTGGTGAAGTTCATGACCGAAGGCCCGGTCATTCTGATGGCGCTGGAACGCGAAGATGCGGTGAAGAAGCTGCGTGAAGTGATGGGCGCCACGAACCCTGCCAATGCGGCTGAAGGCACTGTCCGGAAGCTGTACGCAGAGAGCATCGAACGCAATGCGATCCATGGTTCCGATGCGCCGGAAACGGCTGCGCAGGAATTGCAGTACTTCTTCAACAACATCGAACTCAGCCAGCTTTAACGGCTCGAAAGAACCCGGCCAGGTTTTCGTAAAACCGCTCTGGCGAATGCCTCACGAGTATGTTTCGTG
>JAUZEU010000307.1 GCA_030838885.1 Bryobacterales bacterium
TCCAGGCCGGCCAGAACCTTCGTCTGCCCGCGACCGTGATCGAAGGGCGCCTCCTGGCCCACCATCGCCTGCATGCGGCGCACGCCGGGCGAGAAGTCCGTGCCCTTTACGTCCAGAGCCTCGCAGCGGGAAACTGACGCTCGTGGCAGTGAGCACACAGATACCATGGACGCTCCATCCGGGTCCAAGCCACCGCGGTGAGCACTGGCCGGGAGCGTAGTTGCTGGTATTGCGCCTCATGACCACAAGGGCAGGGTAACTTACGCTTATCCGGTGCCGGTGCGTCGAACTGCAGCAGTTCGTTCAAGGCTTTGGCTCCAGCCTAATGGAGGGAGGATCGCAAGGCGCTCTCGATGGCTTCCGGATCTGTGCTTCCGTTGTCGCGTCGCTGGGCGAAGATGCGGCACAACAACTGATTTACTTCCCGCGCAATTTCCTGATGGATTGCAGCAGCCGTTTTTTTCCTGATCGCTCCAGCCTCCCCGTTGCTTTTCGACCGGGCGAAGAGCGCAGATTCTCTCGTTGATGCTCACCAGGTCCTCGCCGAGTCTCTGGAACCGATGGAACTCGGCGACCTCGTGTTGCGCCTTGCGCAGCGCAGCAGGATTGGGAAAGGTTTCAGTCAGGCTCTTGCCAGCGACTCGACGGGTCAGACGGAACTGAGGGTCGTGACCGGTGTCGTTGGGTTTGGCGCAATGGCAGGTTGGCTTACCGCAGCGACGCACTACGGCTGTGATCGAACCGGGCCGCAGGTCGCCAAGGCGGAGGAACTCTTCCAGGAGTTTGGATCGATCCGCTTCCAGAGTATTGAGCGTATCAGGCATGCTTTCCTTCTGAACGTTATTATACGTTTCAGAAACACGCCGCAAAAAAAGAAAAACTGCCATACCCCATTCCCACGTCACCCACCCGAGACAAGAGTGGAGTGTCGCTTCCCGGCGAACATCTGGTACGCTGGTAACGGTTCGGCGCTATCGTCTAACGGTTAGGACGGAGCCCTCTCAAGGCTTAAATACGGGTTCGATTCCCGTTAGCGCTACCAAATCTTTTAAATCAAGCACTTGCAGAATCGGCGTACAGAGTCTATGTACAAACGGTACAATACAATTAGGTTACGAGGAAGCAGCCTTGTTAACCCTCTATCGCCGCCACTCTGAAAAATGCCCAGTTCACAAGCTTAAGCTCACGCCGGCAGCCAAACGCAAGTACATGGATTGCGATTGTCCGGACCGAAGATCTGGAACGCCTGCACCAACACCTGCTCCTGCAGGGGGTCCGCGTCGATGATTTAAAACTGCCAGTGAATAGCTGGGCTCCGTGGGGCTTCGGTTTCTTTGATAGCGAGGAAAACCGATTGGGCGCCTTCACCTGCAAGGCCCGATAGACGCTGGCGCTGTATCTTCAAAACCCGGTGCCGTATCTTCAAAACCCGGCGCTGCCTCATGCTGTCCCTGCTGCAATCGCCGGATGTGCGCGCCGCTCAACGATCACATTCCGGGTCACCGCTTTCGCGTACGCCGTCTGCGGCGAACCAGCAGCCCAAAAGAGTGACACCATACCCCACGGCTCATCGAACCGCATCTTACTCGCCTGCACAATACCCGCAAGCTTCTGTTGCAAAGCATCGCGCTTTCGCTTAAATGTGTTATCGTGCGGCAGTGTTGCCGGATCGGCATTGCCGACAAACGAGCGGATGTCTCGCACAAGCGTCCCCACTGACGCCATCGCATCCGCCCAGTCCGTAATCACTACCAGATCCCCAATCAGATAAGTCACGCGGGCGTCGCCCGTACTCAGCCCCACAAGCGGCCCCAGGTTGACGTTTGCCCCGATCTTGAGAGCGCTCGGCCAGAGACCGTCGTCCAGAATCTTATAGCGCAGCCGGTCGATTACCTGATGGTCCGGATCGAGCAGCGCCCGGAGCGCCTGGCGTCCAATATCGAGGTAATATCCTTTCGGCCTCGGCGTTTCGCCGTCCAGGAACATGGTCGCGCAATCGTGGTCGCCGAACGTCGTGCGCAGCACGCACGTGGATGGTCCCCCGCCCGTGAACTGCTCCAGAACGGCGGCTTTATCCTGCTTCGTCAGCACGCCGAGGGCGATGAACCAGCTGAGATAGTCGCCCATCATCTGTGCGTTCGTGTTCTGATTCAGAGCAAAATGCACATTCTCACATGCCATAGTGGGCAGCGCGAAGGCGCGGCCGGCGCGATATGTCGTGGTAACCAGCACCGAATCGAATATGGCTTTGCGGAGCGCCTCGCTGCGCGCCAGAGGCTCGGTAATCGCGGTAATCCGTTGCCCGGTCACGGTCTCCCGAATCGTGACATCGCCGGTCACAGCGTCCGTCAGAATCTCACTGTTCCGAATGAGTTCTCCGATGCTGATGTAGTTCAGGATCCCGAGCAGGTTCAGCTTGAACGCCGCGCCACGCTTGCGCGTGGCCGTCACTACACTGTTAAGCATCCTGACCCCGGGCGCGATCATGCCATCGTCCTGCGCGGCGTCCTCCATCGCCGTGAGAAGTCGAAAATCACCATCCAGAGCTTTATGGACGGCCACGCTGGCTTCCGGACTCAGGCGTGCCGGCTGGATCTCGTACTGAAAGGCCGCCTGGTCGTCTGTGAGCGCCGTAAGAACTTCGTCCAGGGAGACCTGCACGCTGTGGCTGAGTCCCTGCTTCAGCGCCTTCATCAGTGTCCGCGTCTCTTCCGGCTGAAGATCCGCCAGGAGCTTCTTGTCGGCCACCGCGTCGGTACTTACGGCTTCGAGGATTGCAGCGATCAGATCGGTATCCCCCAGCTTGGCGCTCACGCCCGCCGAGGCGGACAGATCTGCTTTGAAGGCGGTGCCCCGCTCGCGGAAGACGCTGAGCTCTATCGTTGCGGCGTCCTTGCGCCGCGCTCGCACCTGGTAGGATCCGCTCAGCGTAAAGCTTGCGGATAAGCCGGCTGCCACGCCCGCCTTCACCGCGATTGTCCCCGCGCCCAGCGGGAGATTCACGGAGGCAAGGGGATTCGGTGCAGCCGTCACCCGGACGCCCCCGGACACCTTCAGACTGCCCTGACCGGAGACGATCGCAATATCGTCCGTATCGAGCAGGTCGAGGTCGGCGAGGTCGGCCGGAATGACGAACGCCGAAAGCGTCTGCCCGAGAGCCTCTCCCAGCGTGGGCTCGTGCTCGCCCAGCGGGAATGCTTTGCGGCAGTCGAGAGTCACCGCGCTGTTTTTTTCAAACCCGAATGTCAGGTCGCCTTCCGACCCGCTCACACCTGCGTCGAGCTTCCCCTCAAACGCAACTCCGACGTAACCCGTATGCTCCGGAACTTTTGCCGGAGCCAGGAACGGATCGCCGTCAAAAAGACTGGACCCTGGCGTAGCATTCACGCGGATGGTGATTTGGGCGCTGGGCTGGACGCTGATTTCCGGCTTCGTGTTGCCCAGTTGAAACTCATGTTGCGCCGTGGCCTGGAACTGAATCGGCTTCGTGGCGGCCTGCGTCAGCAGGGAATCCTTCCGCTTCAGGAAATCCGGGGCAACCGCAAAACGCAGAGCTTCCGTTTTCAGGTAATTCACCAAAGACGAGGGGTGACCGAAATCGATCTTGACCGTGTCTACGGGCTTGTCGAGTTGATCGGTGATCTGAATATCAGGCATGCAAGGGCTTCCTTATTAGTGCCTAAACTTATATCTCATTGAGACGGTGAAGGCAATCTCGTCAGCGTCTTGCGCTGCAGCCTGGAGTTAGAGTAGGCTGGCTAGAGCATTTTCATATTAAATCGAGTCCATAGCCGGAATGTTTGAAGCAGGCGGCGGCGTCTGCGGGAGAAAGGACAGAGAGGGCGTCTTCGAGCGCTGTTTGGAGTGCTTTGAGAGAACGGGCTTTGAGAGCGCGCATGCGTTGTTTGAGCTGCGCCCGGCACTTTTCAATCGGGTTGAAGTCCGGGGAATAGGGTGGCAGGTAAAGCAGCGAGGCTCCGGTCTGGTAGATGAGTTCTTTCACGCCATCCACTTTATGGGCTCCGAGGTTATCCATCACCACGATCTGCCCGGGTTTCAACTGAGGGCAGAGCACGTGTTCCAGATACGCCAGGAAGACATCGCCATCGGTGGGAGCTTCTATCGACATGGTGGCGACCCAACCGGAAATACTGACGGCGCCCAGAACGGTCAGCGTACTCCAGCGACCCGCCGGAACTCCTTCGTTCACGCGTTCACCGCCCATCGCCCGCCCGTAACGCCGGGTCATTCCCGTCGTGACACCGCTTTCGTCAAGGAAGACGAGGCGCTTCGGGTCGATCTGTTCGCTTTCTTCCCGCCAGAGTTTTCTTTGGGCTGCGACCCGCTCACTGTCCTGTTCAGAAGCGTGGAGTGACTTTTTTTAAACCGCAGCCCCATCCGGTTCAGAATATTCCATAACTGCGTGATCCCGATCTGGATCCCGTACTCCCGCTGCAGATCTTCCTGCAGCATCGCCAAGGTCCGGTCTGGCTGCTTCTTCACCTGGGAGGCCAGATACTC
>JAUZEU010000708.1 GCA_030838885.1 Bryobacterales bacterium
ACATCGACATCGAAGCGGCGGGCGAGGCCTTCGCGCCACTGCTGCTTTTTCATGATGGCGAGCATTTCGGCGGAGGCTTCCGGGCTGACGATTTCGGCCTTGTAGAGCCGATCGAGCAGGGTGACCATTTCGTGCGGAGTGGCGACGCCGATGCCGAAGGCTTTATTGGCAGGGTCGCGACTGGCATCGCTGACACCCTCCGGGATCGCGCCTTTCAGGATTTTGCGCAGGGAGCGGGTGTCTTTGATGCCGAGCTTGTCCATCGTCGCGTTGACGTCATTGCCTGTGACGTGATCAAGCACCATGTTGGTGGCAGTGTTATCGCTGAGCAGCATCATATAGCGGATCAGGTCACGCAGAGGGATCTTTGAACCATCCGACATCTCAGACAGCACGCCGGAGCCGCCGACTTTGTTTTCTTTGGTGAGTTCGGAGGTGTCGGTCCAGTGGACCTTGCCGCCGGCGATGGCCGTGTAGACGCCGATCAGAATGGGCAGCTTGATGGTGCTGGCGGTGTTGACGCGATTGTCACCGCCGAGGCTATAGGTGGCGCCGGTATTGAGATTCTTTGCGTAGACGCTGACTTTGCCGTCGAAGTGCGCGGCCAGGTCCTTGACGCGGTCCTCACAGAAGGCCACGGATGATAGCAGAAGCGCTAAGAGGAACGAACGAGACATACGACCGCCTGGGATTCCGCCGAGCGGCCCTCACCTACCGGACCTACGCGCTCGGCTGTTTTGAACTTGACTGAGACCTGATCGACGGTCAGGCCCATGGTTGCAGCGAGCGATTCGCGGATGGGCAGGCGGAAGTCTTTGAGCTTCGGCCTTTCGAGGATCACGGTGGAATCCACGTTCGCTACGGAGTATCCGGCAGCGGCAACGAGATCGCAGGCGTGCTTCAGGAACCGGAGGCTGCCTGCGCCCTTCCATCGCGGGTCGGTGTCGGGGAAGTGCATGCCGATATCGCCGGCGGCGATGGCCCCGATGAGCGCGTCTGTGATCGCGTGCGAGAGGACGTCCGCGTCGGAATGACCTTCAAGGCCAAAATCGCTGGCGATGGTGATGCCCCCCAGAATGAGGGGACGACCCACGACAGTTCGATGGACGTCCCAGCCCTGCCCTACTCTGAACGCGAATGGCGCGGCCATCAGCGGTTCGCGGGTTCCTGTTCGAAGAAGAGGCGGGCGAGATCCATATCGTTGGGGCGAGTGATTTTGATGTTGCGGTCGCTGCCCAGCACCACGCTGATTTCGATCTGGTCAAGGCGTTCGACGAGGCTGGATTCATCCGTGCCGATAAAGTTGTCGGCGCGGGCGGCCTGGAAGGCGCGTTCCAGAATGTCGCGGCGGAAGACCTGCGGAGTTTGGGCGAGGATGAGGCGTTCCCGTGAAATGGTAGAGCGCACTTTCGCACCTCCGGCCTGCGCACCGCTTACCTGCTTGACCGTATCGACCGGCACGATGCCAACAATGGCGGCTCCGGTAAGCTGGGCTTCTTCGACGACGCGGCGAATGGTATCGAGGTCGACGAAAGGTCGGACTGCATCGTGGACGGCTACGAGGTCGGTATCGGGATCCAGAGCACGAAGCGCGTTCTCGACGGATTCCTGACGGCTGTTGCCGCCGGCCACGACCTTCAACTCGCCGAGGAGCCCAAGACCTTCGTTGTGCAGTAACTCAGCCACCCAGTCGATATCATCTTCGCGGACGGCGACTACTATGTCCTGAACCAGGGGCGAGGCAACGAATTTTCGAACGGTGTGCACCAGAATGGGAGCGCCTTCCAGGAGCATGAACTGCTTGCGGCTGGTACCGGCCGTTTCGGCGGGCCCGGTGGAGACACCTTTTTGCATGCGGGTTCCCAACCCGGCTGAGGGCAGAATAACGGCGAGTTTCACTGGATCAGTTTTCTCCGACTGGCTGTTCACGACGCGGCGGACGGTCGCCGCGTTCCACGATCGACGCAGCCGGAGCGTGTGCAGGCTGCGGAGTCGCAGCATGAGCCGGTAACGGCTGGCCAGAGTGGACCCGTTCATCGTACTTGCCGAAAATCATTTTGCCAGCGGTGGTTTGCAGCACGCTGGTGACTGAAATATCGATGGTTTTCGAGATCATGCGGCGGGCATTGTCGACAACCACCATGGTACCGTCATCCAAATAAGCAACACCCTGGTTGTATTCTTTGCCTTCCTTCAGGATGAAAACGCGCATCAGTTCGCCGGGCAGCACGATTGGCTTGAGGGCGTTGGCCAGTTCGTTGATGTTCAGAACTTCCACACCGCGAACGTGGGCAACCTTATTCAGATTGAAATCGTTGGTAACGATTTTACAGTCGTAGACCTTGGCGAGTTCAATGAGCTTCATGTCGACTTCACGAACGTTGGGGAAGTCTTCCTGCACAATCTGCACCTTGAGGTTGGGCAACTTCTGAATGCGCTGCAGCACATCAAGGCCGCGTCGGCCACGGTTGCGCTTCATGGAATCGGCGGAATCGGCCACGGTTTGCAGTTCCTGCAGAACGAACTGCGGAATGACGAGGACACCATCAAGA
>JAUZEU010000754.1 GCA_030838885.1 Bryobacterales bacterium
CGCTTACACCGGTCGTGTCAGGCGTTTGCCCTCCGCCGAACGAGTTGCTGGTGTTCTGCGCGGTGGTGAAACGGAGCGGCTGACCCTGCGAGAGCGTCACGATCCCGTTCAGTTGCCACTGGCCCAGCAACAGATCGGTCACGCGACCCCAGTTCCGGCCCAGAGCTTTCCCCCTGCCGAGCGGAATTTCCCACGTGGCATTCGCGACGAAGCGATGCGGCTGATCGTAAGACGAGATGCTGTAATCGCACGCCCGGCAGTACCAGTTGCGAATAATCTGGGCTCCGTTGTTATTCCAAAGGCCATCGGCGCCATCGGTCAATGTTTTGGAAAACGTGTATGACATCAGAATGCTCAGACCCGTGGAAAAGCGCTTCTCAAAGCGTGTCTGCAAAGCATTGTAATTGGAATTGCTGAACGCCGCGTTTACAGCGCTCACGCCGTTCCACAGCGGGAAGGGGCGAATTAACTGGCCATACTGCACGGTCGGCTGAGCCAGCGCGCCCACCGTGACCACGCCATAGAACGGATTGGGTACGAGTTGCAGAAGTTGATTGCCGAGCGCCAGTTGAGCGGGGGTTAGCTGGTCCATTTGCGTGCTGAGCGCCAGGTGCGTGCCGCGGTTCCCGGCATAGGCTATTTCAAAGAGCATGTCCCGGCCGAGACTGCGCTGAATGTTGAAGTTCCATTGCTGGCTGTACACGGGCTGCAGCGTGGAAGGGATTGCCCCGCTCAAGCCCTGGCCAATTTGGGAGAGCAGTCCGTCTTTGCTTCCGTTCGAGAAGTTGAAGCCGTTCGGGAACGGATTGCTGAGCGGGCTGTTCAGGGTTACGCCGTCAATCGTGCCAAGCCACGGCGTGCTCGACTGGAAGGCGTTGCTGGTATAGGCCGAATTCGCCGCGTAAGACGGAAGGCCGTAGAAGATTCCGTAACCCGCCCGGATCACCGTCTTCGAATCCAGCGCATAGGCAAGGCCGATCCGGGGATTTATCTGTCGGGGCGAGGTGTCCCGGATGGCGCGGCGCCCAAGGCTTCCACCGGCAAAAAGATATCCGCCCGTGACGTTCGTCTGGATCTTGTCGCTCACGGGATTCTTCACGAACGGATCAATCGCGGCAAGGTGATCATAGCGTTCGGTTACGCCATGTTCGAAGTCCCACCTCAGACCGGCATTGATGGTCAGTTTTTTGCTGAGTTTAAAGTCGTCCTGTATATACAAAGCGAAATACTTGTTCGCATTGGCGGGCCGGACCTGATGTGTGATGCTGCCGCCGCCCGGTCCGGAGGCTCCGTTGCTGCCGGCTCCCAGCAGGAAAGACGCGTATCCCACGCCGCCAGTCGATGTCGATGCACGCGGGTCCGGCCCCTGCGTCATTACGCGCTCGAAGTTGAACGTGCCGCTGGGTGTGCCCAGTTGTCCGTAATTGACAAGGTTGAAACGCAGGTCAGCGCCAAAGCGCAGACTGTGGCGTCCCTGCACCCTGGACAGACTCGCAAGGAGACTGTGGGTCACATCGCCCATCAGATAAACGTCGCCGCCGTTCGGTCCCAGTTGAGTGTAGTCCTGAATCGTGATGGTCGGAAAGACGGGCTGATTTGAAATCTGGTCGATGACGCCCGGAAGGCCGAGAGTGCTGACCTGGAAACCTTTGCTCCACGGATAGCGATTCCCGCTGACCCGCCCGAATCCATACCGGATGTTCAGCACGGTGGTGGTGCTGAGCGTGTTCAGGTAATCGAGCGCGGCATTCTGAAGGCGCTGGTTCATGGGGTCGCAGCAGAAGGGGTCCGCAATATTGCCCCAGTAGTTCGGCTTCGAATAAACGCTGTCCATGAATGTATAGCGGCCGAACATCCGCTGGCGATCATTGAACACCTGGTCAATCTTAAATTCCACCCGATTCTGCGGCTGTGGATAGGCTGCCTGGGCCGCATAGTTGTTCTGTCCGGAAAAAGGCAGTCCTGGATTGTTTGGCGAAGGATAATACGACTGCGCTTTCAGAGCTACGGGATCCATACGGTTTTTAGGAATCACATTTCCCGGGAAGGGAGAACGGAGGTAAGAGCCCGCCCTGGCGGGGTCCGGAATGGTTGTCAGCGGATCGTAAATGACTTTCATTTGACCCTGCGCGGTGAAGGTACGAGTAAAGTCGCCGTTCTTTTCAAGATCGGTTGGCAGCGTTTGGAAAGTAGGGACGGCCTGCAGCACGCGCTGACCTTCGTAATCGAAGAAGAAGAACGTTTTGTTGCGACCGTTATAAATCTTCGGAATGACAATGGGTCCACCGGCGCTGCCTCCGAACTGGTTACGTTTGAAACTTGCCAGCGGACGGCCAACGCGATTCTGGAAGAAATTATTGGAGTCAAACACGCTGTTCCGCAGAAACTCATATGCGCTGCCGTGCAGCTGATTCGTGCCGGACTTGGTCACGAGGGTAACCAGCCCGCCGCCGCTGCGGCCGTACTCAGCGGAATAGGCATTTGTCTGAATTTTGAATTCCTGAATGCCTTCCACGGAAGGGATCGCGCTCACGGCCGGGATGGTCGAGATATTGTGGGAAACCGTTGCTGTTACGCCGTCCAGAAGTATGTCGCCGGTGGATTCCTGCCCGCCGTTGACGATGAAACGGTTGGCAGTAAAGCTATCGGCGATGCCCGATGTCTGGCGAACCATGAACACGCCCGGCACCAACGCGGCAAGATTGAAGATATTGCGGCCGTTGAGGGGCAAGTCAAGGATCCTCTTGTTCTCGACGAGTGCGCCCAGAGTGGAGTTTGCCGCCTCTACCAATTGCGCTTCACCAGTCACAGTCACGCTGTCGGAAAGCGAGCCGACTTCCATCTGAATGTCGACAGAGGCCTTCTGCTGTGTCGATAGCGGCATCGCATCGAGCGTGTATTTACGAAATCCAGGCTTTTCAGCAGTAATCCGATAGCTTCCCGGCGCTAACTGCCCTACAAGATAAAAGCCCGAATCATTTGTTGCCGTATGGGCACTGGTGTTTTTACTGAGGTCGGTAACGGTAATTGTGGATTGTGGAAGCACGGCGCCAGAGGCGTCTGTCACGATTCCGGAGATGGAACCGGTAAACGCCTGACCGAAAAGGCCCGATGCCAGGAGACAGGTGGCGACAAATCCAAAGACCAGCTTCATTGAAAGACTCCTAATCACGGGCAATCTATCACTGAGGTATTCCGGACGCAACCGGCCCACCGCCGTTTTCAGCAACATACGTCACGACCTGCAGAGATAAGGCAATAGATAAGTCCGGCAGGGTGCAATCTGTGTGACATTTCGCACCGAACGGGCCGACCGGTGAAAGTCGCCCGGGCTTCAGAGTGATAGATTCGGTGTCCGAGGGCGCTTGAGATGAACCATTTCAGGACGATCCGGATTCTCTTTGTATTTGTGTTGACGGTGCCGGTGGTTTTGGCCCAATATGGCGCGGGCACCATTCTCGGCAACGTTACCGACCCTTCGGCGGCTGTGGTGCCGAATGCGACCATCACGATCCGAAACAGTGAGACAGGCGAAACGCGCACTCTCAACACTGATACATCGGGTAACTTTCGCCTGAACGCGGTCCCGCCCGGGCACTACGCTGTGTCCGCCACCGCCCCTTCATTTAAGACGGTAAACATACCGGACCTGTCCGTCGTTGTAAATACGGAAACTCGCGCGGATGTTGCTTTACAGGTAGGCGCGACGACGGATACCGTGAACGTAGAGGCCATCACGCCCCTGCTGCAGCCAGACACGGCTGCGCTCGGCACGGCCATCGATACACGCACGGTTCACGAACTGCCGCTGAACTCCAGGAATTTCTTCGACCTGGTGGCGTTGACGCCGGGCGCCACTAAGGTGCCGGGCGGCAGCAGCGTGATGGACGGGCGATCGATCCAGGTGGGTGGGATCCGCAATACTTCCACACTGACGACGCTCGATGGTACAGATTTCACCGTAGCCAATGTGAACAATCCCGCGATTGCGCTTTCACTTGATGCTTTACAAGAGTTCAAGGTACAGGTGAACTTCATGGATGCGTCGTACGGGCACGGCGCAGCGAGCATTGAGCTGGTGACGAAAAGCGGGACGAACCAGTTCCACGGTGTCGGCTACGACTTTGTCCGCAATCGCGCTTTCAACGCGGGCCCGTTCTTCCGTCCAAAGACGGGCGCACCCCGGTTCAGCTACAACCAGTTCGGAGCGAACCTGGGCGGCCCTGTGATACACGACAAAACCTTCTTCTTCCTGAATTACGAAGGGCGCCGACAGAGCAGCGGTGATCTGCTGCAGGGGCTTGTGCCAAGCGCCCAGATGCTCCGGGGCGACTTCTCCGCAACCGGCAAGATCATCAAAGATCCGACGAACGGCAACGCGCCGTTTTTGGGTAACATCGTCCCCGCGAGCCGCTGGGATCCGGTCTCCCAACAGTTACTCCAGTACTTCCCTGTTCCGAACATCGTCCGGCCGGGCGCCAATTTCCTCGCCACGCCGAGCGACATTGAGCGGCGTGACCAGGGAACGGTGCGGATCGACCACCATCTGACGCAAAAGCTTAATATTTTCGCGGTACAGCTATGCGAATGACGATCTCGGAAACGCAGCCTATATTCCAGGTCTGGGCGTGATCCGGCCGGACCGCACCCATTTTCTGGTTTTTGGCCTCACGGACATCGTTTCGCCAAACTGGATCAGCGAAACGCGCCTCGGCTTTACGAAGACGTTCCTCGCCCGCGTCAGCGATGGCGACACAACCAGTACAAATTTTGCGGCAAAGGTTGGGCTGAAGAATCTGGCCGGGCAGCCCGGTGACTACACTCTTCCGAACATCGGACTCAGTGGTTACGCGCCAGGGAGTCCCGGAGCAAGCAGCGGGTTCGTCGGCTATGGCACGCATATCGTCCAGAACAACATTTACTACCGCCTGAACCAGACGTTTACCTGGAACAAGGGTGCGCATACGCGGAAAATGGGAGGCGACATTAACCGCCTGATGGTCGGTTACGACCAGGGCAGTAATCAGAATGGCGTGTTCAACTTCGGAGGCTCCTTCTCGGGTGATTCCTTTGCCGACTTCCTGCTTGGCTACCCGCTCTCGGCCACGGGTGGTCTGGGCAGCATAGGAAACTTCGGCGGCGTCGCGAAGTACGCAATCGGGACCCAATATAACGCGTTCTTCGAGGATGACTGGAAGGTAACCGAGCACCTCACCCTGAATCTGGGCCTGCGCTATGAAGTGTTCCAGCAATGGCGCGGGCGGATGGCGAACTTCGATCCCGCCAGCGGACGGCAGCTCCTCGCCGGCTCAGCGGATTATTTTGTTCCCGGGCAGGGTCTGGTGAAAGGGACCGGCGCTCCGTTACTTCCGGAACGGCCAATCCGGACGGACGCAAACGACTTCGGCCCCAGGATAGGCCTGGCCTACAGAATCGG
The DNA here is from genome assembly GCA_030838885.1 of Bryobacterales bacterium. Classification (GTDB taxonomy): domain Bacteria; phylum Acidobacteriota; class Terriglobia; order Bryobacterales; family Bryobacteraceae; genus BOG-234. The sequence continues at coordinate 5,438 of JAUZEU010000754.1, forward strand.
AAGCAAAACGACCATTCGTTCGGGCGCGGGCATCTTCTACGCTCTGAATACCGGCGGCAGCGTTTTGAGCCCGATGTTAAGCACCGCGCCTTACTTTGTGATTGCAACCCTGACCTCCAGCTCGATAACACCGCAACTGCAGCTGTCCAACCTGTTCCCCGCCGCCGACGCTGTCAAAAGTGCGATCAGCACGAACGTCGACCTGAACAAGCGGGACGGTTACATTTACCAATACAATCTGAGCGTGCAGCACGAACTGGGACGCTCCATGCTGCTGGAGGCGGGTTATATCGGCAACTCGGCACAGAAGCAGATCGGCAATGTGTATATCAATCAGCCGACCTTACCGGCAGACCCGGCGCATGCCACTGCATTCACGGCGCGCCAGCCTTACCCCACACTCTCACCCGGGTTCCAGCAGGTTACAAATTACCAATACACGAATTACAACGCCGGTTACGCAAAGCTGGAGCAACGGCTGCGCAACGGGCTTTCGTACATCGGGTCTTACACGTTTTCGAAATGTATCGACAGCGGCAACAGTCCGGGGCAGAACATGTACAACAGGCGACTGGAGCGGGCCATCTGCGACACCGATGTTCCGCACAACCTGACACTCAGCTTCGTGTATGACCTGCCGTTCGGCCGCGGGAAGACCTTCGACATTCCCAATCCGCTGCTGAACGGGTTTCTGGGTGGTTGGGAACTGAGCGGGATCGCTTCCATGATCTCCGGCTTCCCGCTCTCCATCACTACAACCGGTGATATCGCGAACGTGGGAACGGGCGGGCAGCGCGGCAACGCTACAGGGGTCAAGCCGTCGAAACTGGACCCGCGAACCAATGGACTTCTGGGGTTCGACCCGTCGGCCTATGCGGTTCCCGCCGCTGGTACGTTCGGCAACCTGGCGCGCAATATCCAGCGTGGTTTCGGGCTGAACAACTGGGATGTGGGTATTAACAAAAACTTCGCCATTCCGCGGATCGGCGAGGCGGGGCGGCTGCAGATTCGGGCGGAGTTCTTTAACATCTGGAATCACACCCAGTTCAACGGAATCAACACGTCAGTGAACCAGCCGGCGACATTCGGCATCGTGAACAGCACGCTGAACCCGCGTATTCTGCAGCTCGCGGGGAAGTTGTACTTCTGACGATGGACCGGCGTTCGTTCTTCAAAAGCACGGCTGCGGCCCTCACCGTGCCTCTCCTGGAGCCGCTGCGGGTTGTGGCGGCGGAAGCCAAACATGTTCGCATCACCAATGTGGAATCCTTCCAGGTGCGCGTTCCGGGAGGAGATTCCCGCGAAGACATGAAGTCCTGGACGTACGGCGTCAGCCGTGTCCACACGGATGCGGGTGTGACCGGAACGTCATTCGTACCCTGTCCGGAGGATATTCTGCAACGCTGGGTAAAACCCACGCTCGTCGGCGAGGACCTGTTTGCGATCGATCGGCATATCGCGCGGTTACAGGCTCAGCGAGGCGAGTCGGGCGTACAGATTTGGTCCGGCGTGGAGCACGCCATGTGGGATGCGGTGGGGAAGATCGCGAACCGTCCTGTAGCCAAACTGCTCGGGGGCGCACGGGACAAGTTGAAGGTGTACCGCACGACAGTCTGGCCGTATTCAGAGAAGGCGATGGCTGGCAAGCCGCTGCTTGAATCGGACCAGTCGGAAGTGCCCTACGATAAGCAAGCGCAGTTCGCCGCGAGGCTGAAAGAAAATGGCTTCGGAGCGATGAAGATTCGCGCGTGGCGGCCGAATCCCCTGGATGACGTGGAAGCCTTGCGGGTGATTCGCTCAGCCGTCGGGCCGGATTTCAAAATCATGTTTGATCGCACGGCCGTACGGCCCGGCAACGTGTGGGATTACCAGACCGCGCTCGAAGTCTGCCGCGCAATGGAGAGATACGACGCCTATTGGCTGGAAGAGCCATTCGACGGACACGATATACAGGGCGCCGCCCGTCTCGCGGCGGAAGTGGACATCCTGATCACAGGCGGAGAGTTGGCAAAGAGCACGTACGAGTTCCTGGAGTTTCTGGTCAACAGGAGCTACGACATTTTGCAGCCGGACACGCGTATCTGCGGGGGCATATGGATGGCGCGCAAAATCGCAATACTGGCCGAGTCTTTCGGCGTGCCTTGTATTCAGCACGGCACGGCGTCATTGGCGCTTGCCGGTTATATCCAGGCAGGGTGCGCTATGAACAACTGCGAATGGCAGGAGATTATCGGCGGGCCCAATCTGCCGCAGGAGCAATGGGACCCGGCGAAGAAGCTCGTGCGCACCAATGAGGTTTTCCAAATAGAAGAGGGTTATGTCCTCCTGCCCGCCTTGCCTGGACTCGGGCTGGACCTGAATGAAGATGCCATCCGGGAGTACCGGCTGAATGGCTAATCTCCCGCGCAGAACGTTCGTTGGTTTTGCAGCCGGTTTCGGCGCGCTCGATGCAGTCCGCGCGGCAGTGAAGCCAGTGCGCATCACCGGCGTCGAGCTATTCGCCGTGCGCGTTCCGGTGACGGATGCCGAGGTGAAAGCCGGCTTCATGAACCGGTATTCCGTCGCAAAGGTGACGACGGATTCCGGGATCTCGGGATACTCCTTCGCTGCCCCGCCCCTTCATTCTCTGCCCGAAGTGAAGGAGGTGCTGGTTGGCAAGGATCTCTTCAGCGTGGACGCTCAACTCCGTGAGGGTCTTTGGAAATGGGGCGGAGTGGAGCACGCGGTCTGGGACGCGATTGGCAAGATTTCCGGGCAGCCGGTTTTTAAGTTGCTGGGAGGTGCCCGCGACCGAGTCAACGCGTACCTGACTTGTGTTTGGCCCGGTCCCGCAGATCAGCAGCAGGTGCCTTACCGAGACCAGGTCGATATGGCCGTCAAAATTCAGAAGGCCGGTTACAAAGGCATGAAGATTCGGGTCTGGCGGCCCAATCCGATGGACGATGTGGAAGTGTGCCGCCGGATTAAAGAGGCGACCGGGACGGACTTCCACGTGATGTTTGACCGTACCGCGCAGATGCCCGTGGGCATGTCGGGGCAACAGGTCTGGGATTTCGAAACGGGGCTGAAGGTTGCGCGAGGGCTGCAAAAGGGAGGGGCGTACTGGCTGGAAGAACCCTTCCATCGCGATGACTACGAATCGCCGGCCAGACTGGCATCCATGGTGGATATCGCAATTACAGGCGGGGAGGGTTACTCCAGCCTGGAGAATTATCGCCAGTGCCTGCTGCATCGAACCTATGACATCCTGCAGCCGGACGGCAGACAGTGCGGCGGCATTTTCCGCGCGCGGCAGATCTCAATCATGGCCGAAGCTTTTCACGTGCCCACCATACTGCATGGTTCGCTTTCACTGCCGCTTGCGGGATGGCTGCAGGCCACGCTGGCGATCGGGGCGCCCTGGCAGGAAATGGCATTGATTGCGCCGCCACTTCTGCCGGACGAACAGACATCGCCTGCGCTCAAGCTACTGAAGAGCCCTCGGTTGTTCCAAATCGTAGATGGGCAGCTTATTGCTCCGGTTTACCCGGGCATTGGATTAGATATCGATGAGGAAGCGCTGGCTCGCTACCGAGTCAGGTCCGAATAGTGAGTGTCTGCGGCCAAACATATAGCCTATCCGTGGGCTCTTGTCCGTCTTAGGCTCCAGTATTGTGGGCCGCTCGCTTTGCCGCCGCGCTGAACACTACTCTCGAGAAGCCCTGCCGGATCCGGCATCGCGGCGGCATCCAACATGACTGATGAATGAGATCTCTGCTCATCGCCGCCCGGCTTTGGCCTAACCTTGCGAGCGCAACCCAAAACCCAGCTCTTTGCGGGCGAACAAGATACTGCGCTCGAGATCCACGCGCTGCTGTTCTTTCAGCGCATCAGTGAATTCGGACGGCTTCCTGCCAGGCGAGTCTTCGACCACCATCGAGCCCATGAACGGATGCCCTCTCTTCGCCAAGGCCGCGAAACGGGCGAATTCGCTGGCGGGCATGTTCGGGAACCACTTCCACCAGTCCTTTTCGTAATAGGGAAGGATCTGCGGCGGGCGGCCAGTAATAATTTCCAGCTGCAGAAGTGACTTTGGACAGACCTTCTGGTACAGGCTGAAGAAGGCAGCCCAGTCAATGATGCCGTCACCCAGCGCAACCCACTGGGCTGCCGCGCCACGGGGATGCTCGAACACGACCGAATCTCTGACGTGGGTAGTGACAGCGTACGGTCCCAGGATCTCCAGCGTGACCTGCGGGTCCTCCATCACCCACATGGGATTTCCGGTATCGAGACATGAGGCAACGAAGTCCTTGCCGGCCTCTTCGATGACCGTGCGTGTCTCTCTTGCCTGCATGTCGCCCGCGTGGTTCTCAAGCGCGATCTTCACGCCCAGGTCCAGGGCCTGCGACTTTACAGCTTTTAGAACTTTGATGGTTGCTTCCATGAAGTACTCGATGGGCTTGTCGCCGCGGCGATCGTCCATGGAACCCATGAAGCATCGCATGGAACGTGCGCCCACGGCCCTGGCGACCTTAAGGCCATCAATTGTGACTTCTTCCGGGGATTTTCCGCCAGGTTTCCAGCTCTTTGACACCGGGCAGATACAGCCGATTCCCGCGTCGATCTCAAGGCCGAGCTTAGCGGCATGAGCCTTTACTGTCGCGAGATGAGCAGGGTCTGTACTGGTGTAGTCCGCGGAATCTGAAATCTGGACGGTGTCGGCTTTCAGCCCGGCCGCGTAATCCAGCAGCTGAATATCTTTCCACTTAAAAGCACGGACCGAGTACGTGTCGAAGCCGAGTTTGATGCCTGCGCCCAGGCGGTTCTGTGCTTGTGCGGCCTGAGCGAATGCAAGACCTGCGGCGGCGCTTTGGAGGAAGGAACGGCGGTGCATGATGCATTTGTATCACTTTGCGTCGGCCGGTCTCACCGATTTAAGACCTTCCATTCGGGCGCTACGTCCTTTCGCAGTTAATCAATATCAATGGCGTAACGACTGGCATCCCTGCGAGCACTATCAGGCAGTGTCTGCTGCCGTGCAAACGCGAGTTTTTCAGACCTTAGCTCCCCGGGCGGCCCGGTGCGCGTTGAATCCGCGCACAGAAGCTAAACTGATGGATGCAGGAATGTCCGCTTCAAGTCCCGATCCAGGCACGTCGAACTCGAAGGATACGCTGTCGCAAAACGGTATGCGCCTGACCCGGCAGCGACAGATTCTTTTGGACCTTATCGACAAGACCGGCCAGCATCTGGATGCCGAGCGGCTGTTTCAACTGGCGCAGGAGAAGGACCCGAAGCTTAACCGGGTTACTGTCTACCGGACTCTGAAACTGCTCAAAGAGGGTGGCCTGGTGGATGAGCTGGATCTGATGCATCAGGCGGGAGAGCAGCATTTTTACGAAACCCGCCGCAAGCAGGAACACGCGCATGTCATCTGTCTGAGCTGCGGCAAAGTGGAAGAATTTTTTGGCGAGCCGCTACAGCGTCTTCGCAGGCAAATCGAAGCGCACTTCGGGTTTGAAATCGTGCTGGCGCGTACTGAGGTGGGCGGCTATTGTTCACATTGCCAGGCGTTACGCGCACGCGAGTTAGAGAAAGCTGCGGCTCTTGCACCCGGGCTCGTGCCACTCAAACGCAGGCGGAAAGCAAAATGATGCCCGCCGGAGCCGTGCCTGAGACCACTGCCAATCTGGTGGTTATCGATCCGAACGGTCGCCGTACACGTGTTCCCCTTTATCCCTTTCCGTTTCGTATTGGTCGTGCCCCGGATAACCACCTCATCCTGCGTGACAGTCGTGTCTCGCGCAACCACGTGCAGATCAGCCAGATGGACGGGGCATGCATTCTGGAAGATCTGGGAAGCCGCCATGGCGTCTGGGTGAATGGCGAGCGGATGGCCAAATCGCTCCGGCTACATGGATCGGAACGCATCGAATTCGGTGTGCCGGATGGGTACCAGCTTCATTTCACCAGGTCCGGCGAGGACCTGCAGCGCCTGCTTGCCCGGCCTCTCGCGGCCGAGGTGGCAGGCTTAATTGCGGCTGCGCCCAATGTCCCGGCGGGCGGAGTTCCGAAGGCCGGTTCCCCGGCTACGGGGAAGTCTGGCACCAGCAATCTGGAAAGGCTGCGGGCGGTGCTCGAGGTGGCGCGTTCGCTGCAGAGTTCTTTCTCTGTGGACGATGTGCTCAACACGGTGGTGGATGCCGCGACTGCGGTTACTGGCGTGGAGCGCGGTTTTCTGCTGCTCTTCGACGAGAACCATGAACTCCAGGTGCGCAGCGGCCGGGCCAGAGGCGGTTTCGATCTGCCGCCAGACGATCTGCGCGTTCCCCGCCGCCTGATTCAGCAGGCCCTGGAGAGCCGCCGCGATCTGTTCACAATGTCGTTCGACCCGACGGCGCTGGATCAAAGATCTCCAGGCAATACTATTGCGGATCTTGAACTGCGAAGTGTGTGCTGCGTCCCGCTGGTGCGGGTCAATCTAAGCGGGGAATCGAACACCCAGATGATTACGGCCGCGCGCTCCAGCGCCGGCGTGCTTTATATGGACTCGCGTCTGACGGCTGTGGATCTGGCCGGCGGCAATCGTGAGCTGCTGCAAACTCTGGCAATCGAAGCCTCCACCGTTTTGGAAAATGCGCGCCTGCTGGAGGAAGAGCGAGCCAAGCAGCGCATCGAAGAAGAGTTAGGCGTGGCCCGCCGCATTCAGCAGAGCCTTTTGCCACGCACCCTGCCGGATACCGGATGGTTCCGTGCGTGCGGCTCGAGTGTTGCCACGCATGAGGTAGGTGGGGACTACTTCGATGT
>JAUZEU010000764.1 GCA_030838885.1 Bryobacterales bacterium
GTAATTTGTTCGCCCGGGTGAGTGATCCGCCCACAGACTTCATCGCCGGTGGCGACGTGTGGGCAGAAGGCGATGAGCCCGGCGTTCATTCAATCCCTGTAGAGTCCGGCTGTGCGGCAACTTTTCTGTGATCACCGCGCGTAGCCGGCCAGGGTAGATCTATCATTCGCCGTCAGTGGCGGAAGATCCGTTAGACTGAGATTGCCAAGGAAGGAACACGAAATGCATACTGCTCTGAAGAACTCACTTAGCTATCGAACTATTGTATTGGTAGCAGTGATTGCCGGACAGTTTGCGATTTCAGCTGACGCAGCCGAACTCATGCCTCCGGCACAACAGAATGAGTTGGTACAGAAGTACTGCGCCGTATGCCATACGGAGGCGGTGAGGAACGGCGGCTTGTCGCTTGAGCATTACAACGCGGCTCAGGCTAATCCTGCCCTGGCGGCGATGTTGCTTAGCAAGTTGCGAGACGGCGCCATGGGCGCGGCGGGATTGGGAATTCCGGACCCGGCCACGCGCGATTTGTGGGTTGCGGCCACGGCGGTGCAAGCCGAACGAGCCAAAGATTGGACTGTCATTCGCACCGAGGCGCCCGAGTCGAAAGGCTCCGTTTTTACCGCGAGCATCGTACGCGACGTGGCGCCGCGGAAACGGGACACGGATGCGCCAGTTTATCGGCTGACCCTGGCTTGCAATATGGCAAGCCACAAGGGAGAGATCCAACTGACCTGGTCGCCAGCGCCGCAAACGAACCGGATGTTTTCGGTATCGGCGGACGGAAACGCGGGAATTCCGCACAGTTTGGAAGGCCGGGAGGAAAAGATGGGCAACGGCACCGCTCTAACCACTGGCTTAGCGGCGGCAATGCTAAACGCGCCCCTGCCGGAGAAAACCCTCACGATCACCGATGTGTTCCCCGGCGAAACTGTTGTGTTTCCGTTTGGCGAACTGGATCAGGTTGACCGGCGGCAACTTGCGGTCTGTTTTCCTGCCGGCGCCAGCGAATAGTTCCCGGCCGGCCCACAACCGATTCAGTGTGTCTGACACAACTTAGCAACCCCCGTGTCCCGGCACACAGTAACTCCCGCCTGTCGGCAAGGGTGAGCAATCCGCCCCTGTGACTTGTTGGCCTGAGCCGCCGATCGCCGAAAAGATCGATAAAGGGTCTGCACCAGGACATCAGGTGTCCTTTACACAAGCTTCAGGACACGTTGCATTGCGCCTGAGACCGCTACCCATCGAGCCTCTTCGCTGGCGAACTGCTTCCGCCTCCCGTTGTCTTTGGTTTTCCACGCTGCCCGGATCCAGCCAGCCTCTTCCATGCGGTGGAGAGCGGGGTGCAGAGATCCTTCCTTCAATCGCAGGAGCGAGTCGGAAATCTCCTCGACGGCAGCCATGACTGCATAGCGGTGAAGGGCGAGAGGCGCGAACAAATCGAGTGATCCCTGAGCACATCCGACCTGCAGCCATCGTCATACAAAGACAGCTGGGCGCACACGCGATGGAGCATTTAAAAAAGCGGTTTGTACAGGATGTTCATCCGACCGGAATAGAGGCCGATACGGCCGATATCAGTTTGCAAGGGTTCCCGTCAGGCATCGGGCATCGCCTTCAATCGCCGCTTCTCAATTGCTTATTTCGTACTCTTGCTGCCGCCACTCAGCCAGTATTCGAAGCCAGAATCCCACCTTCACCGAGTGTGTTGGCGCCAACACCACCGCGTGCCTTGAGGCGCCGGAATCAAAGAATGAGACCACGCAAGTCCTCCGGATCCCACCGAGGCAGAACAGCGTGTTGGCCGTTCCTTCTCCGCTCCCTGGGCTGGACAGCATGAGGGAAGGAAGTGCCGTTCTGCTTAGCACACCGAAATTATATACGTCACACTGCGGACGTTCGCGCCTGGCGATCCGCTCTGATCCGCCAGGCTAAATTTGGAATAGCCGGCGTGCTATTGTGAACACGCCGTCCCGAGCCTCATGGTTGGTCGAACTGTTCTGCAATATCAGCTCCACGAAAAACTCGGCGGCGGTGGGATGGGCGAGGTGTACAAGGCCCTGGACACGCGCCTGAATCGGTTCGTGGCCGTCAAGGTGCTGCCCGCCGGCATATCCGCCGATCCGGAATACCGCCGCCGTTTCATCCAGGAGGGCCAGGCTGCTTCCGCGCTGAACCATCCCAACATCATCACCATCTACGATATCGTCTACGACGGCGACACCCAGTACATGGTAATGGAATATGTGACAGGAAAGACCCTGCTCGGGCTGATTCCAAAAGACGGTCTGCGTGTGTCGGAAGTGATCCGGTACGCGACCCAGATGGCGGACGCTCTCAGCGCTGCGCACAGCGCCGGAATTGTCCACCGCGATCTCAAGCCGGCTAATGTGATGGTCAACAGCAGCGGACTGGTGAAACTGCTGGACTTCGGTCTGGCCAAACTCATGGAATGGTCCCCTGGCGAACATACAGGGAATACCGTCACGCTGAACCATGGTCCTCTGACCGTTGCGGGCGCCATCATGGGGACGGTGAGCTACATGTCGCCGGAGCAGGCCGGGGGCGGCAAACTCGACGCGCGCTCGGATATCTTCTCATTTGGCGCCGTCTTGTATGAGATGGTGACGGGTCGGTGCGCCTTTCAGGGGAACTCCGCTATTTCGACGCTTTCCGCCGTACTACGCGACGACGTTCAGCCCATGACGGACCTGAAGCCGGGGGTGCCAGTCGAACTCGAGCGGATCGTGGTGCGCTGTCTGAAAAAGGATCCCGACCGGCGATTTCAGTCGATGCAGGAAGTGAACGTGGCCCTGGCGGCGCTAAAACGCCTGTCGGATTCCGGTGCTCTCGACAGTCCGCCGACTGTACGTACGATTGTGCCGTCGCCGGTACCGGCCCCGCGGCGTGTTTCGAAGGCGCTGGCCGTCAGTGCGCTCTTCGTTCTTTTGGCCGGGGCCGCTGGTGGCGGTTATTGGTGGACGACCCGGCACCGGTCCGTGCAGCCTCCCCGGTCGCAACCACGAGCGCAGGTCACCGCCGCTCCGTCGCCGGACGGGACCCTCAGCAATGACAGCATCATTGAGATGGTAGGGGCTAAGGTCGCGCCTTCGGTGATCGTCAGCCAAATCCGGTCATCGAAGACGAATTTCAACCTGTCCGCCACAGAAGTAATCCGACTCAGCAAAGCTGGTGTGCCCGCCGACGTCATCGAGGTCATGCGAAATCCCGAGACAGGGGCTCCCAGTGCTTCCGTCGCCACCCCCGTCATCCTCGGCGACGGTTTGCCCATCCGGCTGGCTCTGGCGGAAGACATCCCGAGCGAAGCCATGCCGGGAGATGCCGTGCGATTCAAGGTCGCGCACGACCTGCGGGTGGACGGTATCGTCGTCATCTCCGAAGGCACACCGGCGATCGGCTCCATCGTCGATGGCGCGAAGAGGAAGATCTTTGGCATTGGCGGTAAGATGACTTTCCGTCTCGAAAGGCTGGATGCTGTGGATGGCCGGAAGCTGACCATCCGGGCCACCCCGAGCCGGGGTCGGGACGGTTCCTCCAAACGGCCGGTAAATACCGGCGCCCGGAAGCCCAAAGAAGTGGCTGCGACCGTCGGCACCGAGTATCTGGGCTACATTGATGGCCCGCAGACGGTGCTGGTGAAAAAGTAGCCGCGCCACCGACGGAATGCGCTCAATGCGGGTGTGACAGGAGATTCCCATTTCCGGTCGACACGCATCCGCGGAACTTTTCGCCGATCCCGGATGCAGAAGAGTAGCAGGCCCCATGTTCAACACCCGTTGTGCCGCTGCGCTCCTTCTCTCGTCCCTGTATGGTCGGCATCGGCCGGCGTCGCATTCGATGTGGCGCCGATAAAGGTGAACACAGGCGGCGGAGAGGTCAACAACAGACCCGCTCAGGAAAAGATTCGCATCGAACCCCGAAGTATCACAATGACCAATGCCACCCTAATCACCTGCATGAGGGATGCATACAAGGTTTACGCTCACCAGATCAGTGCGCCCGCGTGGATGGATTCGACGCGGTACGACATCACGGCGAAGGCATCGGATCCCGTTTCCACGGATCAGTTGCGGCGGATGCTCCAAACGCTGCTGGTTGAGCGTTTTCACCTGATGTTCCATGATGTGCGCAAAGAGCTTAACGTGTATTCGCTGGCACCGGGCAGGAATGGACTTAAATCGCGGAAAGACTCGCCTACGGAGGAAGCGCGACGGTGGGATGGAGGGATCTCGGGGCAGGCTCACCGGGCAATGATCACAGGGTCTGCATGCTGGGATACATGATGGATGGATACCAGCCGGTCCGGGACGGCACAGAGGTCAGGATATTTATGCTCATGCCGGATGCGGGACAGCTTCTGCATCCCGCGCACCGCACGTCCGATGAAGTGGTGGAAGTATGGCTGGGTGAGGACAAATCGGTCTCTTATAGGGACCGGCGTCTGATTTGGGTGGAAGGTCGCCTGCGCAGGCTCCGCACAAAGCCGACGGAAGGACTGGCCTCTTTTGCGCTCGCCGATGCAGTGACAGAGCGGGCCTCGCCGCGCGATATCACGCGGTGGTTCACACCCTGAGAAAAAAATTCTTCACGCGTTTCGCCGGCCATCTCGCGATCGGAACGGCAGCAGTCTGTGCACTTCATTGTTCCTGCCTTCCGATTCTGCTGGCAATTCCATCGATTGCGCGAGTCACTGCCCGGCTGTCGGAGCCGGTTGAATATATTGTGATGGGCTCGTCATTGCTTTTGGGCACGGTGCATCTCGGTCACTCCTGCCGGCGGAAGCACGAACGGCCGGAGTGTTTATGCCTCTTTTGCGCAGGCTTCGTGATGGTCGCGCTACGGGACTCCATTCCGGCAAACGATGTCGCGGCTGTGGCGGGAATCGCGGGCGGAACGCTGGTGGGGGTGGCCCACTTTCGCAACCTGTACTTATGCCGGAAGCTGCCTCGCGGCCCGCAACACTGCTGCGCGCCCGCGACCCCGGGACCGGTTACGCGTCTACGGAGATCGCTGCCGAGGCCACCCGCTCCGAATTCAGCGGCACCGAAAACGGACGGTTGTGATGTCATCAGTGCTGCTGACAGCTAAGGCGCCCGATTCGCCGAAGTATAGTATGAGCCGCCGGCGCACATTGGTGAGGCCGACGCCGGTTCCCCCGGTTGGCAAATCCGGAATAAATGCGCCGGAATTCGTGACCTCCACGGAAACCGAATTTTCTCGGGCGAAGATGCGAAGTCTGACGAAGCCCTCGTCCGCCCGGGCAGCCACGCCATGTTTCACTGCGTTCTCCACCAGAGGCTGGATCGAAAGAACCGGGACTTCGGTGCGGAGCGCGGTTTCATCGACGTCGATCTCAGTGTGCAGTTTGGAGCCGAGGCGCAACTGCTCGGTTTCGAGATAGGAGCGGACGAGTTTCAGTTCTTCCTCGATGCGAATGGAAAAGCGTTCCGACGCGAAGGAGACGCGAAACAAATCGGCAAGGTTCAGGACGAGGCGGCGCGCGGTGGCGCTCTCACGCGGGATGACGCCCGAGAGAGTGTTCAGGGCATTAAAGAAGAAGTGAGTATTGATCTGTATGAATTAACCCAAACGTTTTCCCTGCCACCGATATCGTTTTTGTCAAACCATTGACACAGGCAAATGCCGACGATATAAACCGGGGATATCAGACGACCAGTCTGTTGTAATTTAGCGGGTCTGAAGGAAAAAGGAGTCGAACCATGAGACTTGAGCGAGTGTTAGTCTGTGTTTCAGTTTTCTTGCTTCTGACTTATGATCTGTGTGCCCAAACTGTCAGCGGCGCAATCAACGGCACCGTTACCGACGCCACCGGTTCGGTAATTCCCGGTTTCGCTGTTGAAATTCTCAATCAGGACACCGGTCTGAAGCGCAGCGCTACCGGCTCAGAGATCGGCACATTCACCGTTCCTCTCTTGCCCCCCGGCCTCTACACGGTCTCGATCACCAAGTCTGGCTTCACCGGACAGGTGCGCAAGGATTTGGAGTTGCTTGTGAATCAAAACGTCACCCTCGATGCAACCCTGACACCTTCGAGCGTGCAGCAGACCGTGGAAGTGACGAGCCAGGCGCCGTCGCTGGACACCAGCTCGGCCACGCTTGGGAAAGTGATTGAACGTGAGGAAATCGTTGGGTTGCCGCTGAATGGACGGAAATTCACGCAGTTGGTGCTGCTCACTCCCGGCGCCGCTCCTCGCCAGGGAGGGCAGCAGAATTCGTTCACGGTGCGCGAAGGCGCGGGCGGTATCAGCCCGTCGGTAAACGGACAAAGGGGTCAGCAGAACAATTTCACAATGGACGGCGTGCTGAACAATGCTCTGTTCACGAACATATGGGCAATCAGCCCGCCACCGGACGCGATCCAGGAATTCAACGTCCAGTCGCACACCGTGGACGCCCAGTTCTCCATCTCCTCAGGCGCCAATGTGAATATCCTGACCCGATCGGGCACCAATCAATTCCACGGCTCTCTTTGGGAGTTTCTGCGGAACGAAAAATTCGATGCCAGGAATTTCTTCGATCCCGCCCTACTCCCTTACCGGCAGAATCAGTATGGTGTCGCCGTCGGCGGGCCGGTCGTCCTGCCCCATTATGACGGGCGCACGAAAAGCACCTGGATTTCGGGCTATTGGGAAGGATTTCGCTCGCGGCGCAGCACCAGCCGATTCGCGAGTGTGCCCACACAGGCGATGAGGAACGGAGATTTCTCAGCGTTTCTGGGACCGGCAATCGCCACGGATACTTTAGGCCGCCCGGTGGCCCGCGGTCAGATCTATGATCCGGGTACAACTCGTCCTGACCCGGCGCGTCCGGGCTTATTCCTCCGGGACCCGTTCGTCGGAAACATCATTCCCACTTCGCGCTTGAGCAACTCGGCCCTTCTCACTCTGAACAAATACTATCCACTGCCGAATCTGGCCGTTGGTCCAACGGTATTCCCCAACCTGCTGGCTGCCCGCCCCACCGCAATCGACAGCGACCAGTTCGGCATCCGTCTCGATCACCGCTTTTCCAATAACGACACTTTGTTCGGTCGCTTTAATTACGCCAACCCAACCCAGACAAGCCCGGAGGCGTTGCCCACGTATTCGCAGTCTCTGAGGAACAAGGCCCGCTCACTGGCGGTGGGCTACACCCATCTGTTGGGGCCTACCACGCTTCTCAGTATTCATTACGGTTACGTATACACCGACTTCGGGCAGTTTGACGAACCCGCTGGCCAGGCGTTCCTGCAGGCCACCAAATTTGACCGTTTGGCGCCGGTGCGCAACGGGATCCCCCTCGCCAACCAGCTGAGCGTCTCACAGGACATGACAGGGGTTTCCCAGTTTGCGGTCCCGCTTGGCCCCAACCGCGGCCATCAGATCACTCCCGACCTTTCGACAGTCAGGGGCAAGCACACTATCGGGATTGGCGGCATGTTCTACCACATTCACAGCTTTGACGACGGCTGGGGCGTCTCATCCTCATTCGCACGTGACGCCACGGCTCTGGACAGCAACGTAACGCAGACCGGGCTCGGCGCCGCCAGTTTTATGCTCGGCCTGCCGGATAGCCTGGGGGGATTCCTTGGCGATACCTCGGCTAATTTTACGACCCATTGGAACGCCGCATACGTTCAGGACAAGTGGCAGGTCTCCACTAAGCTCACCGTTACCTTCGGCCTCCGCTATGATTTTGTAGCGCCGATGCATTGGAAAAACGACAAGGTCTCGGCACTTGACGTGGATACCGGGGCGTTCCTGATCCCGGTCGCATATCCACCGCTGTTCCCCTTCCCGAATGTGCGTAAGACGCTCTTCGATCCTCGCTACAACGGTTTTCAGCCGCGTTTCGGCCTTGCCTGGCGGGTTCAGGAAAAGACTGTCATCCGCGCAGCCTTCACAAAGTTTGACGATCACAACAATACGCTGGTCCAGATCTCACAGGATCCGCGGATCGCCTGGCCGTGGGGTTATGGCATTTCTGTCAGCGCCGCCAACCGCGGCATTCCCAATGTGTTTCTCGACAATCTTCCGACAGCCGGCTCGTTCTTCGATCCGCTGCAGCCGAGAGTGGCATTCGCTGCCAACCCGCGGAACAAGATTCCTTATGTCCTGCAGTACAACTTCGGCGTGCAGCACCAGATTACGCCCTCTCTGTCGGGCGAAGTGGACTATGTCGGCTCGGTGGGCCGGCACCTGTTCATCCAACCGGTGGCGAATGCCGCCCGCTTCCCGGGTCCCGGACCGATATCACTGCGCCAGCCCTACCCGCAGTACGGAGGCACCTTCTCCAACAGCACCAATATCGGGAATTCCAGCTACAATGCACTTCAGGCGAAGGTCGAGAAGCGCCTCTCGCAAGGCGTGACATTCCTCGGCGCGTATACATATTCAAAGTCGCTCGACATTCAGTCCAGCGGACAGGCAGGCGGCATCGTGACCATTTACGACCTCAGGCGTGAGTGGGGTCCGTCAGATTACGATTTCACGCACATCTTTGTATTCAGCGGCCTCTACCAGCTGCCCTTCGGGCGCGGCAAGGCGTTTCTGGGTTCATCGGGAAGGCTTACTGACGCCCTGATAGGGGGCTGGAACATCGGAGGCATCACTTCATGGGTCAGCGGACCGCCCTTCAGCATCTCAGCCGGGGGCGACCTTGCTAACGTCGGTGTGAACAACCAGCGCGCCCAGGTGGTGGGCGATCCCCGAACGGGATTTAACCAGAGTATTTTTCAGTGGTTCAATACCGCCGCCTTCCGGACACCGGACCAGTTCACTTACGGCAATTCTGGACGCAATAACATGCGAGGCCCCGCCAGCAAGCAATACGACTTCGTGGCATTCAAGGACTTCACACTGCTGGAGAATATAAAACTTGAATTTCGGGCCGAGTTCTTTAACCTTCCCAACCACCCGCGCTTTGGCGTTCCCAACAATAACGTGCAGAGCAGCTCATTTGGAAAGATCACAAGTTCGGGCGAACCGCGCGATATTCAGTTTGCTCTTAAACTAACGTTTTGAGCCTGTTTCTGCTTGCCCTTCTCGCGTCGGATTGCCTGGCGGAAATCCAGCAGGGTCGGCGCGCCCTGCAGGATGGTAAGCCCGGGCTAGCCGGTGAAGTCCTGCAGGCGGCTTCCGGCAAATGCCCGGGCTCAGCGGAAGTCTACGACCTGCTGGGAATCGCCGACGACATGCTCGGCCAGGCGGCGGACGCCGAGCGGGCGTTCCGTGAGGCAATCAGGCTGGATCCCCGGACCGCGCGGCCGCGCACTAACCTCGCGGTAAATCTTCTCCGTACCGGCCGCCAGGCGGAAGCTCTGCGCGAACTCGAAGCCGTGGTGGCATTAGAGCCGGCCAACCCGGTCGCCAATGCAAATCTCGCCGCCTGGTACACGCATAACCG
This sequence comes from Bryobacterales bacterium, assembly GCA_030838885.1. Taxonomy (GTDB): domain Bacteria; phylum Acidobacteriota; class Terriglobia; order Bryobacterales; family Bryobacteraceae; genus BOG-234. Next base: position 9,424 of record JAUZEU010000764.1, read on the forward strand.
CGATTTTGTTCGTGCGTTGCGGGCCTTCAACGCTATTGGCGCAGAGCGTTCGACAGCAGTCCGCCAAGACCCAAAACTGCTTCTCGGCCTGACCGAATGTCTCCTGGTTACAGGGCAACCGAAGCGAGCTTTGACCCTCCTGCCGCCTGCTGCCGAGAACAGGCCGGCGTCATTCCGCTTTTCACTCGGCACGTTACTTGCCGGCTATGGTCTGTATCGCGACGCTATCGGGCAAATGGAACTTGTTCCTGCCGCCGAAGCAGACGCCGCGGTCTTCTTTAATCTGGGCCTGGCGCACTCCCATCTGCGGCAATCCGATGCTGCGCGGGAATGCTACTTCGCCGCCATAGACCGCCAGCCTGAGCATGTAGATGCCTATTTCCGTATCGGGGTGGACTTTGCCGAAAACGGGGAGAGTGCGAAGGCCATTCCCTGGCTGTTCCGCGCGAGGCGGATAGCGCCGGAACGCGCCGACATCGTCTTCGCATTGTCGGAAGAGTTGATCGCTTCAGGGTATTTCCAGACTGCAACCGCCATCCTTGACACGGCCGACCTGCGGAATCCGCTGCTGCGGGTGGCGCAGGGCGATTGTGCGCTCGAGCAGCAACGGGTCCCGGAAGCCGAGGGGCATTATCGGGGAGCTTTGGAGATCGATTCCAGCCTGGCGCCCGCTTCGATTGGTCTCGCCCGCGCCCTCGCCGGCGGCCAGCGGCAATCGGAAGCGCTGCAAGTGCTCCAGGAAGTGCTGGCGCGCGACCCGGCCAATGTCGCTGCCCATGCCGAGGCGGGGCATCTGGAAGCTGGTCTCGGGAACTGCACAGGCGCCCTTTCACACCTCGAAAACGCCTGGCGACTGGATTCCTCGAAGACTGCCGTTGCGCTGGACCTGGCTCGTTGTTACCGTAGGACGAAACAGGCGGCGCACGGACTTCATCTTTTGTTATCAATCCGCACGAAGCCGGATGGCGACCGCGCGTGGCATTACGAGTTGTCCCAACTTTACACTGCCCTCGGGCGCGCCGGGGATGCTCAGCGCGAAGCGGCCACCGCGCGGGAATTGGACCGTGCAAACAAGGAAGGAATGCGCTTTGTTCCGCCCACAATTTATATTCATTAGCCTGGCCCTTCTCTCTCTGTGGCCTGCATTAGCCGAGGATGCGGCGGGGCGTCTGCAACAAGCCGGTACGTTGCTGCGGGAAGGCAAGTCAGCCGAGGCCGTGATGCAACTGGATCGCCTCCGAAACGGACCGCCACTCTCTCCGCTCGATTTGTTCCAACTGGGCTGGCTGTACGGACAAGCCCGAAAGTATGACATGGCTATTGGCATCTTTCGGACGGTTCCGGACGATGTTCCCGATCCGCTCATCCATTCCTACGCCATAGCGCTCAGCCACTTCAGTCTCGGCCACTACCAGCAGACAGTGGAGATTCTGTCGGAAGCGAAGAGCCGGGGCTTCACGGACTCCAAAGCTGCCAACCTGCTTGGCGTGGCCTACGCACAGCTTGGCGAGGCCGAAAAAGCCTACGCCAGTCTGCGGGACGGCGTAGGCGAGAACCCAACCGATGCCAGGGGATATCTCAACCTGGTCACTTT
>JAUZEU010000789.1 GCA_030838885.1 Bryobacterales bacterium
GCATCGAAATTGTCTCCTAATGACCTGTAGAATCAGGACGAACCGTGACCCTTGTTGTTCCCGACCGGGCGATCTCATCACCCGAGGCATTCCTGGCGTTGATCAGCAGAAGTACTGTCTTTCCCGGAACTAGTAGTTTACGTTCTTCCCGGGGTGAGTGCGAACACATTACTTGTAAACGTTTTGTGAAAGATTACTGTTCGATCTACTTCACTCAGCGTCACGCTGTACTCTGCCGCTCCGGGCACCGGATCCCATCGGATTCGATCCGGAATCGCTGCCAGTTCCCCTTGCGGGTTAACTCCATTGATCACAGTTGAGCGCAGTGCGTCGTTCTCCGGCAGTCGCTCCGGGAGCCTTCGCTGCGTCTGCCACTGCGTACTCAGGCCGATAATCAGGAGTACAGCGGCCGTCGCCGTGGCGAAGCCTCCCACGCGAACCGGGTTCCAAAATCCAGACAGCCTCGTCCAAAAAACCGGCCACCCAGACCCAGGAATTGCCTGCCTGGACTGTTCGCCACGCATTCTACGCACGATGTAATCTACTGCCTCCCGCTCGTCGGGTTTGAAATCGGCAGCTTCGAAGCTGCGAAACAACGCTAACTCCGTCTGACAGGGAGGGCATCCCGCCACGTGGGAGGAGATCTCGTCGTGCTTAGGCGCGCCGTGCGCCATCGCTTCAATCATCACTTCAGGCGCCGGACAATCCTCGCCGTGGCTGAGCACGTTCCGCAAGACGTCGTTCATCTGAAACCCTCCGGCCGGGCCGTTTTCGTCTTCGTGCGGGTAACGGCGGTCTGCAGCTTTCGGCGGGCGCTGACAATGTAGGCTTTCGCGCCGCTCGTGTTTGTAAGCCCCAGCATTCTGGTCACGCTGTCCAGTGTCATCTCTTCACCGAAGTGCAGCGTCATCACCTTCCGCTCTGTCTCATCGAGTTTGTTGTTAAGCAGTTCCCGCATCTGGCGAATCTCATTCTCCAGTTCAAGCTCGTCGTCGATTCTCCTTCCGGTGTCCGCCAGCTCCAGAAACTCAAGGGAATCTTCCGCGCGCGCCGCTCGGGCCCGAATTGCATTAAAGCAGTGATTCCGGGCGATGGTGAAGAGCCAGGTGGAGAATCTGGCGTCGCCCCGGAAGCCAGGTAAGCTTCGGAGCGCTTTGAGGAATACTTCCTGCGCGAGGTCAGCAGACCACTCCCGGTCCCGTGCAACCCGGAAACACCACAGTGCCACCTTTGGTCGGTAGCGATCAAAGAGCTCCCCGAGCGCTTGCTCACGCCGCTCCGCAGGTTCGTTGCTGTCAGCTGACAGTGCGATGAGTCGCTCGTCGCTGATCTCCTGCATCCAGTCGGAGTATAGCCAACGCGTAGATGAGTCTGCCGGTCCACGTGCATTGAGACAGTCGGATCGCCATTCCGGAACCAAAATCCTGGAGGTGATCTTATTTGTGCTTTTTTCAGCCTTTGGTTCTGCCGTGACAAGTCACTTGTCACAGGCTGCGACACGGTTGATACGGGTTCAACGTACTTCAAGTGTGGGGAGATTAAGAGATGAGACCGAGCCGAAGGTCTGCCTTAGCGATAAAAAATGTTGCGGAAGGTTTGCCTTCGCGACAATAAGATCGACACGAGGCAAGTCTTCGCGGCTGCCTCACCTTGATGGGGCCGAGTTCCCAGGCTTTCGGGGAGCAATATCACTCGAATGATCTGACTCCACCTCAAACGGTTGCTGGGACGCTGTGGTGCGGCGTTTCGAATTGTACAAGTTCACCGGTACCATTGACCCGGTCACCGGCCAGGCGATCTGCGCGGATGGCGTGTGCGCTGCTCCGGCGGCGAACGAAATCGGTGATTTCATCGGCGCGCAGAATGCCGCGGCCAACCTGAACGTGCCGGTTCAGTATCCGGTTACCGTGACGGTGTCCGGCGACGGTGCGGTGTGTCGAGTGACGCCGTCATCGGGTGCCCCGCCAGCACCTGCAGCGAGGCGGTGGACCCGCACACCTCGGTCACGCTGACGGCGAAGGGTGGCAGGGGGTGTTTTCGGGTTGGAGCGGCGCCTGCGTCGGCACGTCCCTGAACTGCACGATCGTGGTGGATTCCGAAGCGCCGGTGACCGCCACCTTCCTGACTCCCTACAAGCTGGTGCTCAAGACCTCCGGCACGGGAACGGTGAGCAGCAATCCGGGCGATACGACCTTCCTGCAGGGCACGGTGGTCACGTTGACCGCGACACCTGCGGCGGGCGCCCCCTTTACCTGCTGGACGGGCGGCTGCACTGGTACGTCGCTGACATGCACGTTCACGGTCAACGCCCACACCACGGTCACGGCGACGTTCAGGGGAACCGTCGCTCCTCCGCCGACGGCCACCTACAGGCTGGTGAATGAAGACCAATGGCAGCGGCGCAGTCAGCAGCAATCCAGCGGGCAGCAACTTCACCAGCGGCTCTTCGGTGACAGTGACGGCGGTTCCGGGGGCGAGCGCCACCTGGAAAGGATGGACCGGCGCTACCTGCTCCGGCCTGTCGTTGAGTTACCCCTTCACCATCACCGCCGATACAACTGTGACAGCTAACTTCCGGTAAGGACGCGCAAATCCCTAACCGAGGCGGGCTCGCGTACCAGGACGCCCGCCCGCTCCTGTCAGGAGAGTGACCGGATAACCGCTAAGCCGGTGGACCAGCAATGAATCACTGGCGCGCGAGAACAGCCCTTTCGACCAGAAATCCGCATGGCTGACCCGAACGCGTTCCGGGAAGTTTAGCAGGATAAGTCGTTTCAATCCGCTTTTGGAAACTTCATCAGATCAGTCCCGATCAACGCGCGTCGCACCTGCATCCAGCGCGAAGCCTGTGAGGTCGCCTGCGGATCCTGGCTGATCAATGATAAGGTGTCTCCGCCTGTTTGCATTCTTCAGGATCGAACGGCCCCACAGGTGCTCTTTTCAAAGCGAATGCGAAGCCCTGCGGTGCCCTGGATCTCGCACAGCACCAACCTGAGCGGTGGGCGAATTGAGACTGGCGCGGACGCAGTCTAATCCGAACGGGATTGATCATCGTCCGGTCAGATACG
>JAUZEU010000798.1 GCA_030838885.1 Bryobacterales bacterium
GAAGTCTTTCTTGTGAAGCGCAGCGAAAAGCTCGCTTTCCTTGGTGGTTACCATGCATTCCCGGGCGGGCAGTTTGATCTCGATGATGCATCAGTGTCTGCCAGGAATTGTGAAGATGCGGAAACGGCGACGGCTATTAGTTGCGCTGCGCGTGAATTATTTGAGGAAACGCAGGTCTTGACCGCGCGTGGCGGCGAAGTGTTAACTCAGGGTCAGCGCGCTTCACTCCACGACGATCTTCTATCGGGCCGCATGTCCTGGTCCGCCTTGCTCCAACATTACGATATTCATCTTGACGCCAATGATTTCACTTTTGTTGGCCGTTGGGTCACACCACCATTCAGCGCTAGACGCTTTGACACCTGGTTTTTTCTGGTGAGCTGTCCGCCAAAACAACGCCCGCGTGTAACGGGCGATGCGGAACTCGCAAACGGTGAGTGGATCAAAGCAAGCGAGGCATACGCGCGCTGGCTGCGCTCCGAGATACTGGCCGTGCCACCAGTCCTTCATGCCTTGAAAACATTGTCCGCCGGGCTTACAGAGGATCTGGTCGCGCGTTTCCTGGCTGTGCCGAACGCCCATCGCGAACCCGTGCGTCGAATCGAGTTTCGACCAAACTACATCTGCTTTCCGGTGCGGACGCCGACCAAGCCACCAGCGACACACACCAACTGTTATTTGATCTATACCTCCAGCGAACTTCTTATTATCGATCCCGGCTCACCTTATGAAGATGAGCAGCAGGCGTTAGCCGCGTGTATCGATGATCTGATTGCCGAAGGCAGAACCGTCCGCGAAATTCTCTTGACCCACACGCATCCGGATCACATTGGCGGTGTCAACGCGCTGCGAATGCACTTGGGTGGGCAGGTCACAGTTGCGGCCCACCGGCTAACTGCTGAACCTTTGATCGGCGTCATTCGCGTGGATCGTTTCATCGAAGACGATCAGGTAATCGAGCTCAATGGTTCGCCGCAGATTAGTCTGCGCGCAATGCACACTCCGGGTCATGCGCGTGGTCATCTCTGTTTTTATGAAGCACGTACGGGCACGCTAATCTCCGGCGATAACGTTGTCGGGCTCGGCTCCGTGCTCATCGATCCACCCGAAGGAAACATGCGCGATTATCTGCGCTCGCTCGAACGCATGCGCGCGCGGCCAAACCTCTCCGTCATCTTCGGGGGACACGGCCCGGCGATCGCAAATCCTTACGCTAAGATCGATGAATACATTTCGCACCGGCTGGAACGTGAACAGAAGATTCGTCAAGCTGTGAGCGAAGGAGCCGCAACGCCTAAGGAGATTGTTGCTCGCGTATACACCGATGTTTCGCCAAAGGCACATCCGATGGCGGAGCGTGCGGTGTTGGCTCACCTGGAGAAACTTGTCGAGGACAAGCTCGTACACTGGAGCGAGCAGGGCCAGTCTGTATTGACTGACTGAAAAAAATTCCCTGTCTGGAAAGCAGACTTGTCTGCCCCGCCGGGACCACAAGTGGTCTTTCTAAACGGATGTCCTGGATTCCGGTTTTGTGTTCTCACCGGCCACCATCATTTCTATGAATGCATCCCGACCACTACCTCTTCCCCGGCCGCTCGCGTAAGATATTCCATCCCCCGATTTTCCGATCCCAAAACGAATAGGTTTTTATGAGCAGTCCTAAAACTTTTCTTGAATTACCCCAAACCCTTGGTGAGCTTAGAACCAGCGGCTACCAGAGCGTCTCGGTTAAAGATGAACTGCGCGCGAACCTCATCAAGAAACTGCGCTCGGGCGAAAGACTTTTTCCCGGCATTGTGGGCTACGATGAAAGCGTTATTCCCCAGCTCGTAAACGCGATTCTCGCCAGGCACAACACAATTCTTCTCGGACTACGCGGTCAGGCCAAGAGCCGGATAATCCGGCAGCTCACCGAGTTGCTGGACGATCAGATCCCAGTTATCGCCGGTTCCGAAGTTAATGACGATCCTTTCCATCCGATCTCAGCATATGGCCGACGGACTCTCGAACTCCATGGCGACTCAACGCCGATCGGTTGGGTTGGCCGCGATTCGCGTTTTGTAGAGAAGCTTGCAACACCCGATGTGACCATTGCCGACATCATCGGCGACGTTGATCCGATCAAGGCTGCAAAGGGTGGACACCTGTTGAGCGATGAGCTGACGATTCACTATGGATTGCTGCCGCGGGCCAACCGCGGGATCTTCGCGATCAACGAGTTGCCGGATCTCGCCGGCAAGATTCAAGTGGGCCTTTTCAACATCATGCAGGAAGGCGATGTGCAGATTAAGGGTTATCCGGTGAGGCTTCCGCTCGACGTGATGCTGGTGTTTTCGGCCAATCCCGAGGATTACACGGCGCGCGGAAAGATCATCACGCCTTTGAAGGATCGCATTGGCACCGAGATTATGACTCACTACCCCGCGGAGTTGCAGACCGCAGTCGAGATCACGAGGCAGGAAGCATGGGTTAAGCGCGATGGTTTCGACGTCACGGACGCAAGCAATCAGCGTGTGCATGTCCCCGACTTCATTCGCGAAACTGTCGAACAAATTGCGTTTGAAGCGCGGGACGATAGTCGAATTGACAAGCATTCCGGGGTATCACAGCGCATGCCCATCACGGTTATCGAGTCGATGGTCTCCAACGCGGAACGGCGCGGACTGTTAACCGGTGAAGCGGAGATTGTGCCGCGCATTTCAGATATCTATGCCGCGATTCCTTCGATGACCGGAAAGATGGAACTCGAGTATGAAGGCGAACAGATCGGCGCGAATCGAATTGCCAAGGATCTGATCAAGCGCGCGGCGGGAGAGGTTTTTGAAGGTTACTTTGTAGGAATTGACTTCGCGCCGACCGTGCAATGGTTTGATCAGGGAAACAACCTGCGACTCGCAGACACCGCGGCGGCTAGCGAATGTGCAAGGCTGCTCGAGGCTGTGCCCGAGTTGATAGGCACTTCGCTAATTCCATTCGACTTCAAAAAGTCCGACACCGCTCAATTGGTGGCAGCGTGCGAATTTGTACTCGAGGGTCTCTACGCTCAGAACAAAATCAGCCGCAACGAGGAAGGCGGCTACACAGCTGTGACGAAGGCGAAGAAAGACCGCCGCGGCATGATTTACGACGACCTTACTGAGACAGGGAAATACAGTTAGTTCAGCCGCGGATAAACGCGAATAAACGCGAATCTGAAAATAGAATAGACTTGTGAATGCTGGCAGGAGGCCTTCACGTGAGAAACGATGGCATTCTGAAACACAGGGAATTGACTGAGAAGATTATCGGGGTCTTTTTTGAGGTCTACAACGAACTTGGCCACGGATTCCTTGAATCGGTATATGAGAAGGCGTTTGAGATAGCTCTTACCTCAAAAGGGATAAGCGCTCTCAGAAAAATTGAAGTACCCGTCTGGTTTCGCGGCCAGAAGGTTGGGGATTTCGAGGCGGACATGCTGGTAGAGAAGTGTGTGCTCCTGGAGCTTAAGGCTGGCCGCGGACTTGACGCGTCGCATGAAGCACAACTCCTCAATTATCTTCGCACCACCGAGATAGAAGTAGGAATGTTATTCAGTTTTGGACTCAAACCGGAGTTCAAGCGTCTTGCTTACGACAACGCTCGCAAACAACGAGGCGAGCGCCCAAGCTTATTGGACACGCTGCTGTCGACGGAGCAGTAGCCTTTGCTGATTCGCGTGTATCCGCGTTTATCCGCGGCTAGTTGAACTAATGAAGTTTACTCGATACTCCAAATTCAAAGGCCTCGACATTTCGTCGCTTAACCTCGGCGACTTGATGGAAAGTCTGTCCGACTCGCTGCTCGATTCCGGCTACGACGACGATTACTACTGGACCCGCCAGCGCCAACCTCTCGATACATCACTCGATGCTCTCCGCCGCGCACTCCTGCAAGGTCTGATGGACCAGCGCCTTTTGGATCAGCACCAGATTCAGGAGATGCTGACTGACAATGAAGGCCAGTTTAAAGGTTCGCTGCTGGAGGAGATGCTCAACCAGTTGATCGAGAGGCTGGTCGAGGAAGGTTATCTAAAACTCAGCGAAGAACCTCCCGAGCAGCCAGGCCAGCGTCGGGAACAAGGGGGAATGGGCAGGCCGGAAGTGTCGGAGCCTTTGCCTCGCAACGTTAAATTTGAAGTCACTGAAAAAGGTCTCGACTTTCTT
>JAUZEU010000824.1 GCA_030838885.1 Bryobacterales bacterium
GCGCCCGAAACAGGAGTGCGTCCAGGGTCGCCCGTATCGATCGGGCCAACCTGGCCGTGCGATCGAATCTCACCCGGAGGAGCCGGATTATGCAGCGAGACCTGAAATCCGACCGCCTCGTGCTTGCCGACATTGTTCAGGACCAGCGAGTGGATCAGAAACTTCGTCTCCGGCAGCAAATCGAGCGCCGCGTTTTCCAGCCGGATCTCATTTACCACCACGCCGGAACCTGAACCCTTCGGTGCGGGAAACGCCTTCCCCGACGGGATGACCAGCCGCAGGCCTTTCACGTGAAGGCTGCTGATGACGGTCGGGCTCCGAAGAAGCCCGGTGTAACTGCCCTTGAGCGCGATCGCGTCGATAGTTGCCACGTTCCCCTTCGGATCGGATAACCGCACCCGCTCCGCTGTAAACCCGGGAGGAAACCACGTCTCGCGATATCTCCACATCTCGACGCGTGCACCGGCCGCGGCCTCCACACGCCTAACCATCGCCTCACGCCGGAAGGGGAATTTCCAGACAACTACAAGCGCTGCGCCTAATACGAGAACTCCAGTGCCAATGGCAATGCGGGAAAGGCGGTTAACAGGCATCGCTCGTTTTCGGGGCCCTGTGGCTTTGAGTGGGAGCGAAGTTCACAACCCGGCTGCCCGCCGAAAGCGCGCCTCCTGTAACGTGGGTGAACTCGGCCCCAAAAAAGACAATCTGCGCCGTGTAATACACCCAAATGATGAGCACGACAACCGATCCGGCCGCACCGTAAGCCGAACCCGGCGCAGCCTTCGCGAGATAGATCCCAAGCAGATACTTGCCGACGGTAAAGAGGAGAGCGGTCAGGCCGCCGCCAACCCATGCCTGCCTCCAGCTGACAGTTGTCGCGGGCACGTACCGGTACATGAGCGCGAATACCGCAGCAACGCCGACAAGAGATATAAGAAGATCGATAAGGGCGGCCACCAGCCCAGGCATCGCGATCACATTGCCAAGGAAAGTGGAAGCGGCGGCCAGTATGGCGGAAAGGATCAGCGAAGCGATCAAAAGGAAGCCCACCGCAAGCACCATCCCAAAGGTGAAGATCCGCTCACGCAGCATGCCCTTAATGCCGGACTGGCTGTCCGGATCAACGTCCCAGATCTTGTTTAAAGCGGATCGGAGTTCCACAAAGACGCCGGAAGCGCTGATGAAGAGCACCAGCAACGACAGGGCCGTGGCCGTGATGCCCTGGCCTGAACTCTTTTGGGCGCTTTCGAGCGTGGCACTCACGGCCTGCGCGCCTGTGGGGCCAATCAGATCCTGCAGTTGAGCGGTCACTTGCCTCGAGACACCGGAGCGGTCGAAGAACAAACCTGCGATCGCCACGCCCAAGACCAGTAAAGGAGACAACGAAAGGATCGTGTAAAAGGCCAGCGCTGCGCCCATCCGCTGAGCCTCATGCCTGTTCCACTCGGAAAAGACCTTTTTAGTAAGCAGCCAGTATCTTTTCATGACTAGTACCCCGGATTGAGAGCAGTTTCGTTACCAGGATCGCTTCAACCATGCTGCCGTTAAAGCTGCCTCAACGGCGGCATCGGCGAGATAGATACGTGAAATCCTGCCGCACCCGCTATATATAAGATCGACTGCCAGCAACGATCCTGCGACACCACCGCCCAGAACACATATCTCCGGAGTGACGCGCCTGCGACCCCCAGCCAGGGTCAATGCAAGACCGGACACTGCGATGAGAAGCCCTACCGTTCGTACAAGCCAGAAATCCTTCTTAGGTCCGGTGACTGCTTCGAAACTCCGCCGGTGAAAAACCGGCCACAGCCCGGTCGACAAGTTGAACATGCCATGGATAACGCTGAGTGTTTCGGTAGTGCTCATTTGTTAAACTCGCAGCAATTCTGCTGCCTGCGCGAGTGTATTAGTCATGACGGCGGCGCTCCCAAGTCTATATGGAAAGGGTGCTGAAGTGCTCCGTCCTGACTGAAAAGCAGAGGTAGTCTATGTCGACTGACCAGACCACGCTCAAGATTCCCGCCGATGTGTGCGGCCCCTCATCATCCTTTCAGCCCACGTACTCTCCAGTTCTCGATTAAGCAGAACCGAATACAGAAACAGAACATTTTTTTTATGAAGATTCGCGACATTCGGACCATAGCAGGTCCTAACGTATATAGTCATGACCCCGTATTAGTCATGAAGCTCGACTTACAAGAGCTTGCAGGTAAAGAGAGTTATGAAATCTCCGGCTTCAATGAGCGCCTGCAGGCGACGCTCCCGGGCATAGCAAACCATTACTGCGGGCTGGGTTATGCAGGCGGCTTTCTGGAGCGCCTTCGCTCCGGCACTTACTTCGGCCATATTGTGGAGCACGTCGCACTGGAACTTACGGACGCCGTGAACATTTCGGTCAATCGTGGTAAGACTGTCGCCGCTCCTGAGCCGGGGTGCTATTTGGTGGCAGTTACTTACAAATCGGAGCGGGGTATGAAGTTCCTGCTCGGCGTGGCAGTCGATTTAGTGCAGGCGCTGGTAGATGATGTTCATTTCGATCTTGAGCCGCGGCTCGCAGATGCACGCAGGATTGTCGCCGAATACGAACTCGGCCCGAGTACCCGTGCCATCGTCGAGGCGGCGGCACGGAAAGGAATCCCGTGGTTCAGGCAAGACGAGAACAGCCTTGTACATCTTGGTTACGGTAAGTTCAGCCGGCGTGTGGAGGGCACAATTTCGGACCGCACCAGCGAGATTGCCGTTGATGTCGCGGGCGACAAGGAACTCACAAAAACTGTACTCAGGGCCGCGGCTCTCCCGGTTCCCCATGGGTGCCTGGTGTCAGACGCCCAAGCCGCCATCGAGTGCCTCTCCAGGATGAGTCCGCCGCTGGTGGTGAAGCCACTGGACGGGAACCAGGGTAAGGGGGTTTCGCTCAACCTGATAACCCCTGATCAGGTCCGTGAGGCCTTTGATTTCGCTGCCAAAGTGTCGCCGCGAGTAATCGTGGAAGAGATGCTGATGGGCTCGGACTACCGGGTCGTAGTGGTGGACTACAAGATGGTGGCGGCGGCTCAACGCGTGCCGCCGCACGTCTGGGGGGACGGGGAACGCACCATTCGGGAGTTGATCGATCTTGCCAACGGCGATCCCCGACGAGGCAATGACCACGAGAAGCCGCTGACCAAAATCTCGGCTGACCCGATCGTTCTCGCCATTCTGAAGAAAAACGGCAAAAGCCTTGACGACGTGCCGCAACAGGGAGAAATGGTGTTACTGCGGGAGAGCGCTAACCTCTCCACCGGCGGCTCCGCTAAAGATGTCACGGACGTGGTTCATCCCAGCGTGCGGAAGATCTGTGAGCGAGCCGCGCGAGCCGTAGGTCTGGACATCTGCGGGGTAGATCTGGTGTTGCCGGATATTACACGGCAATTTTCAGGATTGGGAGGAATTGTCGAAGTGAATGCCGCTCCCGGGATTCGCATGCATCATCATCCCAGCGAAGGACAGCCGCGCGATGTCGGCGCGGCGATTATTGAAATGATGTATCCGGCGAATACACCTTCGCGCATTCCCGTTCTGTCCATAACCGGGACAAACGGCAAGACCACTGTGACGCGTATAATCCGGCACGTGATTGCAGGCACCGGAGTTACTACAGGCATGACAACTACGGATGGGATCTGGATCGGGAACGACGAGATTACGCGCGGCGATATGACTGGCCCGTGGTCCGCTCGTTTAGTCCTGTCGGATCCGACCGTTGAAGTAGCGGTGCTGGAGACAGCAAGGGGCGGAATCGTGCGGTCCGGGCTGGGTTTTGACTGGTCTGACATAGGCATAATGACCAACATAGGTGCCGATCACATTGGGCAGGATGG
>JAUZEU010000828.1 GCA_030838885.1 Bryobacterales bacterium
CGCCGACACTGTCAAATGACACAGGACCGGTGGCATGGCAAGCAAAGCAACCCCTCACGCCGGCTTCGGGATCATTAGTTTGATAGCGAACACCAGCGGCTCCGGCCATCGACCTTGGCTCAAGGGAATCCTGCGCCGGAGTCGCACGCCGGGCTCCCGACGCTGTAAAGTACGACGCATAGAAGCAAAGGTTACAGCCTGACGACCAGCGCCAAAAGCCCATTCCATGGGCAATTCCATAAGGGCTGTCGGATCTGACATCCGTGCGCCGAACCGGCCATTCACCCGGAAGAACTCGAACCGACATGCAGGCGTTCGAAGTAGCTTATGTTGCAAGGGGAACCCGGCAGCAAGAGAATGACGTGGTGTTCGGAACAGCGCAGCCGCATGCGCGCTCTGTGCCTGGCTTTGGGACTGTTTGGGATGGCAAGCACGACACGCGGCAACTCCGCCGTAACCAGGCACCGCTGACTGCGTGTCCATCAAAAGCAGCGCGGCGGCCGTTAGAGTTGATATGAGCACTCTTCGCAACATTCTATTCCGGCGCTGCGGCAGTGTTCTGACCGTGCCCGGTCAGAACAATACGAAGTGGGTGGTCTCCGCCAGGTAGAAAGGGCCAACTGTTGCGGCCCGTAAAAGCGTGATTGAACATCTGTAACAACTTCGTCCGGTACCGGTTCAGAAGGGTCCGAGGCCGATACCAAGCACGGGCTCCGAAGCAAGCGCAGTTGCTCCCGGGCGCGAACGAATCATCACCTCGTGTGAGTTGGGGAGAGCTACTATTTTGTTCGGGATTTCCTGCGCCACCTTGTGTATTGCCGCTTATGGGTTCCTGGTCAGCGAGCGGAACCGTTTTTCCACCTAAGCCCGTGCTGGCCATGCTGGATTACGCGTCGCCCAAACGCCACGAGACTCTCGGCCATGAGGCTCGCCGCATACGCCCCGAACGGCATAATCCGCGCTCGATCGCGACAGTAAGGAGGGTCATTGCCCGCTACCTGGCCGCTCTGCTGCCTCGCTGTCCTTGTTGCGCGCGAACCGGATGATCGTCGGCGTCCACCTCTGCGTCCGCTATGCAGGATGCCGGACACGAGTGGTTGGGGGCGATTCTCCGTATGCCCCCCAGCCAGTGCCACGCTCCTGAGCTTGTCGAGCGTGATGCAGCGCCAGTTATCCGGCGATCCAACCGGACTCAGCCCGCTTTCGCTTTCCCTGCCGAACTGGTAACAAAGAACCCGACGCTGCCCCTCCTTGTGTCGTCCGAGCCGGTGCGGGCAAACCGACGAGGACGATCGTGGTAAACAGAAGCGATGGGCCGCCTGCTCAGCACGGCCGCGCGCACGATCCGGTAAACATCCTCCAGTCGTCCCGCGCTCCCCGACCCCGTATCGCCCATAACCCTTATAGATTACCCGGGTAAACGCATACCAAAGCAATCTTGCAGCTTATGACACAGTAATACCAGCTTGTCGATGCGAGGGCGCAAGGCCTTAGTACCTTGGCGACCATCGTTTGTGCTGCATGGTGATCCGATCCGTACGCCAGCTCCACAACACCACGTCGACGCCATGATAGTACGCCTGATCGTAATTGTTTTTGCCTGCCGAAAGTTCCTACCCGTTCCGATACAAGCTTAAGGCGTGCTCGGCATCAGCGCGCCCGCGTCCCACGAGTCAGCGCCGCTTCAGCCTTCCGGCCAACACACCCATGGGATCTGTATCATTACCCGCGTACTTCTCAAGAAACTCCATAGCCTCGGGCTGCCGTCCTGTGCCTTCCAGTGCCAAAGCAAGTTGAACCAATCCTTCTGAATCGAGTTCGGACGGATGGTCTTCCAGCAACCGCAGGGCGTGAACGAAATCTCGCGATTCAATAGCAAGTGCAGCAGCATTGCGAAGACCTGCCGAGGCAGCGTCACCTATTAGTTGTTTGAGGAGGACCTGGACCGAAAAGCAGGCTGAAGAGGTGGGCTTGACGATTTCCAAATGGTTGCCAGGAACGACCACGCGATGCGCGGCAGGAAGGGGATAGAGGGATGATTCTGAAGGGACGAATTCGTCCTGATCACCAGCCACAGTCGTACATTGGAAACGGCACATTTGGTTCGAACCCGTTGTCCCACTGAGTACGGAGTGTTTCGATAAACTCACTCTTCTCGTCCATGTCTCGGACCTGGCGTTTAAGAAAGCGGAACGGGCCCGCCTTGACGAGACCTCCACCGGGGGCGCCATATAGCAGGACATGGCTGGTCCGACTCGATACTTCAGTGTGACCGAGTAGCGCACGTTCCAGGAGCAGCCCACCCATGCTGCACGCAACCATGGCCAGACTTCTATAGCCATTCAGGGGCGGAAGAGAGACGGTCGTCGCCAGAAGCAGCGACAGGCGGTCCAGCGGAGCATCAGCTCTCCAGATGCCGACGATGTCCGGGATCAGTCTGGTCGTGTACCCTATGCTGAATATGTCCCAGGCAGCAAGGCGGGAATGGTCGGCTACGAATGCCGGGAACTGTCCCCAGGTCCTGGCCGGATCACCCCCGAACCCATCAAGAAAAACCGGGGCAACATTTGCACCGTGAGCACGATGGGTAACGAGGAGGCGGAGTGAACAACGATGTACCTCGACGTCAGCTTATCGGATCCGGATAGATGGCGGATACCCGAAGACACCGTCGAGCACGACACCATACTTCGACTTCTGCCAAACGGGTCAGTAAGTCGAAAACGACGAAAATATGATCGGCGCACCTTCGACGCCATCAGGCGGCCACTCATCGAAATAGCCAATCCCCTCGGAAATGTCCCGCGGAGTGTATCCGGTTAAAGCCCGGAGGTCTGTTCCAGCTTGTGCCCAGTCCAAGGTCTTTACGTCCTGATCGATGGTTGGGTGCTGCGCGATGTCGCGCCATCCGTCGCTGCGGTACCGTGGTTTGCAGATGCACCTCCTCCGATTCAGGGCGGGGCGTGCCAACCCCCACACACGTTTTGATAGGTACCGAATGCAAAATTTCTGTACTTGTGTCACAAACCGGGCAGAACCGTTCATACCGCCATGCTGAATTCCTGCCCTGCTTTCTAATTGCTGTCATGCAAGATCTCTGAGTCATGCTGGCACAGATCGGATCACCGATCTTCAGACAGCAATTCGACATAGATCAAACGGGTGTGATTCGGTATTCGCAAGTCCGTCCTCCCGCGGATTTTTCTTTCAGGCAATCTTATCCGGGATCTGCTGATCGGCGCAATGCAATTTGAACTTATCCGTCAGTTCGCAAATGATTCCCGAATTGAGGGGTCGCATAGCAGTTTCTAATTGCCGAACGACTTCGACCAGCGGCTCCCGGAGAGCCTCGAGTTCCTCCGGCCGGGAGTTTCGGATGCGGCTTAGTGAGTCCCTTAATCGTAGTTCGAGGGGACGCCAGATTTCGCTCATTTTCTGCAGACGGTCCCAATCCACAAACTCTGACCAGACGTTCGCTCTGTCGAGGCCGGCCTCCAGTGCGTCGCGACGCAGCAGATTCAGTTCCTTTTCCATTTGGCGTG
>JAUZEU010000829.1 GCA_030838885.1 Bryobacterales bacterium
GGTTGAAGACGACACCAGGCCCTGCAGCCGCGCGCACTCGCTCGTGACATCAGTGACTTCGAAAGCGGCGAGTGGAATACTGGGTAGCGATCTTCGGTATGACCTGATCAGCGCGAACGGAACAGCCACGCTATAAGCGACAGCAAGACGCTGATCAGAATGCAGGTGACGATCGGGAAGTAGAAGGCGCCGTGCTTACCTTCCAGCCGAATATCGCCGGGAAGACGGCCCAGCCGTATACCGGCGCGTTCCGCCACGAACACCACCAAGCCTGCGGCTACGAGTAAAATGCCGGCGCTTATGAGTATGCGTCCCATAGGGAGATCGGCTGCAGAACAAAGATTACACGGAGGTCTGCAGATACCTTTGTCTTTATAGCAAGTTCGTCACCATCGGCGGACGGGTCTGCAGGCGAAGATGGCGATTAGTTGTGGTGAGGACTTGAGCGTCAGGTCAGTTTCGATATTAGTCCAGCGAGATCGGTTTGGCTGCTGGATCTCTTACCCTTATCGAAGCCGGGGCCGATTGCAACCGCTTCTGCGTGATCTTCAAACCAGACGAGAAAACGGGAGTTTTCGGCATCCGGAAGACGCCACTGATTGAGCCAGTGATAGTAAGCGCCCATATCGGCATCGATCAACGAGCCCTGCGCATCCAGTTCCGGTTTCCGAGTAGTTTCGATCAGCAGTTCGTTCATTTGCTGCTCCCGCTGGCGGGGTGCGAAGCGGGCCAAAAGCGTGAGCGGTTGCGCGCGACGCAATGCTTCACGTACAGCCCACTGGACAAAGGTGGTCGCAAATACCTGGGTTCCAGACCCTTCGGTCAGAAGACTGAGCTGATATCGGTTGAGAACGGCATCTGGGCGGCCTTCACTGGTATCCAGACCGATTTCGGCGGGCTTTGTCTGCGCGAGCATGGTGCGGAAAGCTTCGGGATCGAAGACGCTGGCCTCATACGTTTTCTGCATTCGCGTTTGCAAGGCGGCGCGGGCTGGAGACAGCGCCGCATACGATACCTGCGCAACGCCCGGCGGAGATGCTGCGCTGGCGCCCCCGTCTATGTACCAATGGCCGTAGCGAGTGGGGTACTGTTCGGCGCGTTTGGCGACTGCGGACAGCAGAGTGGCAACGCCCTTGCCAGCGCGCACACCGGTGAAGTACGTTCCGTGTGGCCGGAGTTTGCGAAACAGACGGTATTCCGTGGTTTTGACCCCTTGACCGATCACGGCGATGCCGAGGCGGTGTGTGGCGATTGGCTCGTCGGGAAACGCGGCGTTTACCTTATTGATGTAGTCAACGGCAGCAGCGCGAAAGGCGTCGATCTGGTGCGACGCCCAGAGATGAGCTGTAAGCTGTTCTGTGAAAACGGCCGGGTTGTTAACCCAGTCCGTTTTTTCCAGTTCGGCAGTCAGGCGGAGTTTGTTGAACGCCCCAACGGATTGCTGAAATTGATCCGGATTGAGACTGGCAAGGTACTGGAACTGGCGGTCAAGGTCGCGCCGCTCCGTAGGGAACCTGTAATCGTAGCCGATGAGTTCACGAAGCAGAAGAGGGACGAACGAGAGTGGCAGGAATTGCAGGCGCTCGAGGTGACCGGTTGCGACCTCGCGTGCCTGCGCCGGATATGCGGCGAACGAGTCCGGCGTGAGTTGCGAGGGAACCACTTAGGCTGCAACCTCCGGCAAAGGCTTGCCCGGCGAGTAGCGCGGGTTGAAACCGAGCAGGGCGCCGAGAGTGGGGACGAGATCAATGGACTCTACCGCGCGGTCAACGACCACGTTCTGTTTGACGTTGGGACCGAGGACCATCATCCATGTGGTGCGAGACATCGCGTCACCGGTGCGGTGGTGCTGGAAACCGTTGCCACCAGCATCGATATCGGAGTCGCGGCCGAAATCGGGCAGGATGAACATGGTGGTTTTGTTGGCGTATCCAGGGTCTTTTTGAATGGCCTGCCACAGTTCCGCGCATAGGCGGTCAGAGCGTTTGATGCCGTCGAGATAGAGGGAGAAGGTGCCGGAGTGGGCGATGTCGATGTCGTGAAGCGTAATCCAGAGCAGACTGGGGGCGAACTGCGTCATGAGATGTTTGGCTATGTAGACCGACATCTCGTCCGGGCTGGCGAGGCTGCGGGCGTGGGATGAGAAATCGTCCACCGAAAGCTTGAGCACTTCGGCCATTTGATTGAGTTCCGTCTGGTGACCGGTGAGTGAGGGAGCGTGGAGCGGGGTTTCGTAATTGTCACGGAGCAGGTGCTCATAGCGAGTGCCGTCAGAGCGCGAGGTGAGGGCGGCGGCGAGCAGGCGCTTCGGTAAGATCACCCCGGCTCCGAGACCCGTTCCATAAGCCTGATGGCCGCTTTCGCCGATACGGGCGAAGCCGTTGGAGGGGGCGACGACCCATGAGTCGGTCGCGGGACGCTTTTGATCTTTCCGGAAATATTCGAAGGCAGTGGGGTTATTGGGAGAGACTGCGGCGAAGTTATTGAAGGTTTCATATACGCCGGTGACGATGCTGGCAGTGGCGACATAGTGGCCGAGAATTCCCTTGTTAACGACCTGACTGAAGAAGGTGGCCTGTGGGATCAATTCATTCAGGAGATGCGGGATGTTTTCCTGGCCGTCAGGCATGAATGTTTCGTCGTCACGGGCCCCCCCTCCGAAGGTGACCACTACGGCTTTCTTGCCGCGCGGGGCTACGAGGGCCCGGAGGGTGGAGGGGCCGAAAAAAGCGGAGGCACCGGCGGCGCCGGTAGCGAGCCGGAGGAAGTTGCGGCGGGATTGTGAGATCGCGTGCGCGACGGCTTGGGGACTCGCGGAGGTTAGGTCTGCGGGGCGCATCGTGGCGGGTTTGTTCCATGATACTGCGAATACAGGATAGGGAAAATGGGACGCACTTTCAACCGGATGCCTGTTTTCCGCGTCTATCATTTAGATATGGACAGACGCCTATTATTACTCCCAGGATATGCTGCACTCGTGTGCGCGCAGCAGCCATCGCCCGCAGCGGCAGAGATTGAAGGCGTACTGCGCGATCGGGTGCGGGTTTTCTACCAATTGATGGTCGACAAGGCATACCGGCGTGCGGAGGCAATGGTCGCAGAGGAATCAAAAGACGCTTACTACGACCGTCCAAAACCCGATATCACTATGTTCCGGATTATAAGTGTCGAGATTTCGGACGCGGGGCGCCGGGCAAAGGTTACGATTCGGGCAAATGCAAGGGTGCTGATACCAGGTGCCGGCAGCCAGCAGTTCGAGTTGCCCTTGATCAGTTCCTGGAAGCTGGAAAGCGGCGTTTGGATGTGGTTTCTGGATAGGGATCTGTTGCGGCAAACTCCCTTGGGAAAACTTAGCCAGGAACAGGTCAGCCGGCCCAGTTCTGGCCGGTCTACAATCCCGAGTCAGCTTCCCGATGCAAAATCAGTGCTTAACAAGGTAACAATCGACAGAACTGCTGTGATTTTGCAAAGTGGCGGTCCCGACCAGACGGTTGTTATTTCAAACAATCTTGAAGGATCTGTCGACTTGAGTATGCAAGCTCCAGCGATCCCGGTCAAGGGCCTTACAGTTGAACTGGAAAAGAGCACAATCAGCGCGGGGGGGAAAGGTGAAATCCGTTTCAAGGCAGCAGAAGGAGTTCCCATCTCTACGGTGGTTCGTGTGAGCGTCGAACCGCTAAATATCGTCTTTGAAATCCGGGTGCAAACCCATTAGACCGCACGGGAACCGCGTACAACGCCGGACGCTGGTCAGAAGAGCAAACCCTCGGGACCAGCGCCGATTCCAGAGCGAACAGCTGGAAGCGCGTTGGCAAGGTATCCCATGGAAATCCCACTGGCCGTGCCAAATCCGTTGACGATAAACGCGAAGCCATGAGCGTAAATAAACCCGCACTGAGCAATCATGTAGCCTTGGAAGCCCACTGCAACGGAGGATACCAGAAAGACACCGGTACTGCCAACGGGAAGAGTCGAAGCGAAAGGTGCCGGAATCTGAGTCGACGGAGTCGGAAGACCAGTACCGTAAAAGCTTAGAGAGCATGTACCCGCAGTGCCCTTTGCTCCGCCCGTCACGAGCCCGTCGACTCCAGTGTTTGAGATTGCGATGCCGGTGTCAAAACCAAGTTGACTCGATATGTAGGGGAACAGCAAATTAGTCTGGCATGCCCGAAAAGCCGACAGGATCAACACCGGGTTAGATGAGGCATTGAACGTGGGAATGTCTGCAGACGGGGTGGATGGGGCTGGTGCGACAGTCAGCATAACTGGAGGCAGACCTGTAGCGGCGAAGTTGGCCGGAGCAGTAATGTAACCTGTCACGGTGAACGCTTCCCCAAGGACAGTGTTATCTGTAGCCGTCACATCGTACCAAGCACGCACGGTACCGTTGCTGGGCCTGAATCCGGAGTACCCGGCCGGGATGGTGGACCCTGCTGGAGCATCGGCGCTCAAAGGTGACAGACTGCCGGTCCCTGCGACTCCCAGAGTCACGGTAAGGGTCCCATTAGAAACCACCGTAGGAAGGTAAATGACAATGTTTTGAGGCACGTTAGAGAATGCGAACTCGAAGCGAGTTCCGTGGGTTGCGCTTCCGAGTCCCGCCAGGACGGTATTGCCAAGAACGCCGATACCGCCGATATAAGAACCTTCCTCGCCATTTGTAACGCTGCAAACGGCACCACCACAGAGGGCACCGGGTAAAGAAGTCCGGGTGATGGTCTTGAATGCCCCTCCAAAGTTCTCCTTGACTGTTGCACTGAAAGAAACGGTTGCGGCTGCAACGGGATTCCCCGTGCAGGTCAAGTAATCCACCGGGTTGGGCGTTACACTGGTATTGAGAACTGGTTGGGAGAAGCCATTGACAACGTATCCCACGATGATCGGAGCAGGCGTCGCAAAGACTGCTACACCTTGGCTGGTTACAAAAATGCTTTCAGTAATCGCGAAGTTTGTGGTCCCGTTGGGAGCCGCACTGGAATTTACGCGAATATTCGAGAGCCTTAGCGTATAGGCACTGGCTGGAAAGCTTACGCCGCTGAACGTTATTTGAGTTCCCCCGGGAGGATAGGCCCCAGGATATGCGTTTACGACGGCTCCCCCCTGAATGATCTGAAGAGTTGCGTCAGACACCTGCGAGCCGCTGACCTGCAAAGGCTTGCTGGTGACAGGTTCGTTCATCGTTATAATGACGACTCCGGTCGAGGCAACGGAAGCAGGACAACTCACGATGACGTCGCTCACGAGTGCAGTGGTGTCCTCGTAGCGATCAAGGATTGGGGGCACGTTAAGTGTCTGACTCGTACCCGGCGCCTGCGGCGAGCCGCCGCAGACCTGACCGAAAATTGTGCCTGCGAACACCAAAGGACCGACTATTGAGACTAAGTAAGATTGAAACTTTGCCATAACTATCTCCAGCTTTACTCGCAAACAGCTAAGAAGGGGAACCTTTCGGTTCCCCTTCTTATTACGACAGGTTTATTCGGATCAGCTTACTGCTATTGCAGAAGAGCTTCTGGAGTTGCGCCAATCCCGGAGCGTACTGCGGGAAGGACATTGGCGATGTAACCCATGGTTGTGCCGTTTGAATTACCCAAGGCATCTGCGATAAATGCAAAGCCATGAGCGTAAAGGAAATTGCACTGGGCAATCATGTAACCCGAGAACCCGGTTGTTGCAATTCCGGGCACGCTTGACAGCAGGAATGTTCCGGTGTTGCCTACATCCAAAGTGGTAGGGAATCCACTTGGCGTTGCAATTTTCGTGGCCGTCGGTGCGCCAGGACCGTACAAGCTTAAGGTGCAGGAGCCGGGCGTACCCTTCGCGCTGCTGGCAGTTGCATAGGGATCCAAGGCGGTGTTGGAAATCGCGATTCCGGTTTCGAAGCCAACCTGATTCGTCACGTAGGTGAAGAGCAGATTAGTCTGGCAAATGTTGAATGCTGACACGGTCAGCACGGTCGGGGTCGCATTAAACGTGGGGATGTCAGTCGAGGGGGTGAGCGGCGCCGGAGCAATCGACAGTGTGATGGCGGGCTGCGAGGTTGAAACGAAGTTAGCAGCGGCCGTCACATAACCGAGAATGTCGAATGATTCGCCGAGCACAGTATTGTCGGTCGCGGTGACATCATAATAAACACTGGCAGTACCTGAGGTGGCGGTAAAGCCGTAATCGCCCGCGGGAATCGTTGATGTTCCGGATGGCGGGTTGGCAGTGGCGGGCGAAATCGCACCCGTAGCAGCCGTTCCCAAGGTAACGGTCAGGGGTCCGTTGGTGATCACAGTCGGGAGCCAAATGGTCGCTCCGGCAGGAACGTTACCGAACTTCAGTTCGAAACGAGTGCCGTGGGTCGCAGTCCCCAGACCAGTGACGGTTGTCGCTCCGCCTGCCCCGATTCCGCCGGTGTACGAACCACCTTCACCGTTGGTGACGGTGCAGGGAGCAACTCCGCACGTTCCGGCTGAAGTAGCCGCTTTGAAAGCGCCACCAAACGTCTCCTTGACTGTTGCCGAAAAAGAGGTCGTTGCTGTTGTAACGGGATTCGCCGTGCAGATCACATAATTCTTAACGGCAACCCCGGTCGTAAGCGCCGGAGTAGCAAAGCCTGTTTCAACATAGCCGACGATGACGGGTGTGGGTGTCGCGAATACTGCCACACCTTGATTGGTCACGAAGAGGTTTTCCGTGATGGGAACATTAACGCTGCCGCTTCCCGCAGCGCTGGCATTCACGCGGATATTCGAGATCCGAATGATGTATGCTGCCGCGGGAAATGCCACGTTACTGAACGTAACCTGTGCACCCGTCACGCTGCCAAGATACGCATTGACGACGGCGCCTGCCTGGATAATCTGAAGAGTTGCCTCAGACAGGGCTACGCCGCCGGACGTCAGGGGCTTGCTGGTAACGTTTTGGCTCATCGTCGAGACGAGCGCTCCGGTTGCCGCAGTACCTGCCGGGCAGCTAAGAACGATGTCGCTGACGAGAGCCGTTGTGTCCTCATAACGCTCGAGGATCGGGGGTACGTTAAGTGTCAAACTTACACCCGCAGCTTGCGGCGAGCCACCGCAGACCTGTGCGAAGGACATACCGCTAAACAGAATCGCCCCGCCGATCAGGCCTAGAGTCTTTGTACTGAAATTAAACATATTTCTCCTGTGTGATGTTTGCTTCTGGTGAATCGGTCGAAGTTCTCTACAACCCGAGCCTCAACTACAACGAATAGCTGGTAATACCTTTTAGGGAACTTCTCCGTGTCGGGCGGAGGATGGGGATTGCCTTCGCTTTCCTGAAGCGGTCAGCTAGGGCGGTACATCTTGTAGGGCGCCGGCGTTTTATTGTTCTAACGGCCTGCCTGCTACCCAAAAACAAACTTGACGAGGCGGTATCGGACCTTGGTCACTTAACCCACGGACCCACACGGGAACTTGATAGATCCTAATCAGCCTTCAAGATATGAACTATATAGGTTCCTTGAGGTACTTGCAACAGTTTTTTAAAAATTACGGGAGAAAACTGATGGAAGGTCATCTATTGGAGCGAAAGCGCATGGCGGCAATAGCTGATTAACCGAGGGAGTGTAGCTGCCCAGCGCTACCGAGGACGCAAAGTCGCCTTTCGAAATGGAAACGGTTCCGGAATTTCCCACAATGAATCCAGTCGCGAAGACGCGGGTGGCCTGCAGGCGATACGCGACAGGGTAACCACCGTCCGAAGTCCGTTGTCTGCGCACGACTCTGGAGTGGGGCAGTGGCTTCGGTTATCCGGTCGCGGAAGAGGTGCTGGTGAAAGCGAATGTGAGGAAATCGAGAGTCGCGGGCAACGGCGTCCCGTTGCAGGGTAGCCCGTTGCTTATTGCGGAGGAAAGAAGCGCGGAAGATTGAGCGCTCGCCACAATGAGCGCCAGGCTTAGTGGGGGAGCTCGCGGGGACACGCAGAATCGAAGCGGTAACCGGGGGTCCGTTCGGAGGCCGGCCCCCCTATGCGCGAATCCCACTGGTCACGTTTATGACCGGCGCAGATGTGGGAGTCGGAACGGCGTAATTCAGCGCACTGAAACACAGCGTGGTACCGGCGACCCGAACGCACCGGCGATTATGATCGCGGCAGGTTGTTGATCGGAATCCAACCGATTTGCGACGTGGTATTCAGGGTAATGTAACGAGGGGGGGTACCGGCACGGAAGCTTAGCATGGCTGGCTTGATTTTAACCGGTGAGACTCAGAACGCCGAGAGGATTTCAGCTACCAGTCGGCATAATTTGTGCCATCAAGGCTTTTGAGATTGGAACTGCTGCGAACGTCGAAGATCCCGGGCTCTGTCGAATTTACGGCCTGACCGGCGTCTTCCATAATGATCTTCCAGCTATCCGTGCTGCCCGTTATCGGGTCTTTCGGAACATCGCGCAGATACCCATCCGAGACGAGATCATGCAGAGCCTGTGGGGCTTTCTGCTTATCGTATGTGTATTCGTCGATCGCGCTGCGCATGGCAAACAGATTATTGCGCAGCACGGTTTCTTTCGCCCGTGTGATCGATTTCTGATAAAAAGGGACGGCGACTCCGATGAGAATCACAATAATCGCCATGACGATCATCAGCTCTATCAGGGTGAACCCGCGTGAAAAAAGCTTGCGCCTGGTCACATCACCACTCTGAATAGGGGGTTCCATCGGAGGCCTTATCGCTGCTTTTTGTATACACATCGAAAACATTCTGACCACCCCAACCCTGACTTTTCGGATCGTCCTGCATGCTGCGCACACCCCATTCGCGGCTTCGGGTCATGGGATCGATCGGGATTCGGCGCAGGAACTTCACCTTCGTATCTGCCGCCTGCCCCGCACCTTTGACGCCTTCTACCAGTGCGGCGAGAGTTTTTGGATAGTTAAAGGTATCCACGCCATCCGGGGGCCCAAGTTTGCCGGCATCAGCATAATCCTTGTACTTATCGATAGCAATGCGCATTTCCTTCAGAGCCTCACGGAGTTCCCGCTCGCGCATCCGCCGGACGTTGGAACGCGCGAGCGGCACCGCCATTGACGTGAGCACCAGCAGGATCGTAAAAGCTACGATCAGTTCCACGAGCGTCATGCCCCGGCGCGGATCCCGGGGCTTTGCTTCCGCGCCCCTGCGCTTCGCGAGAACCATACGGCTATTTCACATTCACGGCCAGCGCCGGAGGCGTGTTGGACGGAACAGGCTGGCCATTGGCGCCCCGCATGGAAACACCGGAAACGTTAAGCATGGTGTTGCCCCGTCCGACAGCCTGGAGCACGATGGAGAACAAACCACCGGAGCCGGACACGCCGGTTTCCCTCGACAAGCTGACTTCGGCTTGACCCGAATCGTTCAAAATATTCTGAGAGGGCTGGACGGATACGCCGCCTCGCTGGGGCAAATCGCCCGCAACGATATTGGTGACACGGAGGATTTTAGGGTCGAACTGAAGCTTGGCCGCGGCATTCACCATGTCCTTCACATTTTCCGCGTACACAGTGACGGTGACGGGTTGACCGAGTTGCGCATCGACGCTGTTGCCCGGCAGGAAACTCAGGCGGGCAGACCCGGGCAGGACCGGTCCGGGGAGCCGCGGAGCTGATGATTCGGGCGCAGAGTTGGTCGCGGGAGGCGGCCCGTTTGGTGCGGGGGCTGTCGCTAAGGGAGGCGCTGTCGCCGGGGGCGCGGTCAGGCGAGGCGCTGTTGCCGGAGGTGCCTCGGGGACGGCCGCGCTGCCCTGCTGCTGAACCGGCGCGACCTTACGCTGACCGTAGCCGACCTTGATCTGGGTGGCGTTGCCGGCAGCGATCCCCCTCAGGTTGCTTCCGTTAACATCCGGGCCACGGACGATATGTGGAATGATGGCGATCACCAGTTCCGTCTTGGCGCGATTCACGGTCTCGCCGCTGAAGAGACGCCCCAGGATCGGAATACTGCCGAGACCAGGAATTCCTGTGGTCGCCCGGCTGTCGGTGTTCTGAATGATGCCGCCAATCAAATTGATTTCGCCGTCTTTCACACGCAGATCCGCGAGCAGTTTGTTCTGACTGATTTCCGGCTCGGAGACGCCTCCGAGGTCGATTCGGTCCTTGACCTGTGAAATGTCGAGGTCGACGTGAAGCGATACTTCGTTGTTGTCGTGAACAAATGGGGTAATCTCCACGTTTACGCCGACATCAATGAACGTAAACTGCGTATTCACCAGCGGACTGATACCGGCGCCCACCCCGCCAATGCCGTTTTGAAAGCTGCCTGTCGCGGTAGGGATTTTGTCTCCGATCTTGATGGAGGCCTTCGCTTTATCCGCTGCGCGAATTTGCGGGCTCTGCAGAACGCGGGTTCCGGAATTGGTTAACAACGCTTCGAACTGGGCGCCGGGAAGGCTCGTTAAAGAGTAATCGGCAGAAGAAATGCGCCCCAGCGCGTTCAAAGGAATCTGGGTGCTGGTGGTCGCGGGAGCAGTAGTCGCGGGAGTAGTGATTCCGGTCGTTCCAGTGGTGCCCGTACTTCCCGTGGCGGTGGTTGTCACTGGCGTGGTAGTGCCTGGGCGGGGCGCAAAGACGGCGCTTGTGTTAATGCCTGCGGCCGCAAACGCCGCAGTCAGGCTCCGCATATAAGTACTGCTGACCTGCATCGCCACGATGTCCACCACCACCTCGCCACGAGGCTTATCGAGATCTGAGATCAACTTCTCCACGAGCGCCATGGTGTCGGATTCCGCCCGGACGACCAATGCATTCTGAGCGGTGAAGTTGAAGACTTTCTGGACGTCGACTACGGTGCGGAGAACAGTGAGCAATTCCTGCATTTCTTGCGGCGACGTAACATTGCTGAGATAAAAAACTCTGACCACCTGCTCGGCGTATTCGCGGCGCTTGGTGGGATTATCGATCGTTACAAAGATGGCGTTCTTCGAAAGCGGCTTCCAAAATGATTTCGTAACTACGGCGATCTGATCGAGTGCTTCTTCCAGGTTCGTGTGGCTGAGATCGATTTGAGCCTGCTGAATTGTTTGCTGGGCGTTGTATTCTGGATCGAACAGGACATTCAGGCCTGCCACTTTGCTGACGGTCTCAAAGAGGACGCGGGGCTTGTTAGTCATCTTCAGATCGATAGGATCGTTATTAAGCGGGCGCAGTTCCGGCACCGGAAGCAGCGAGTCCGTTCTGTCCTGAGCTTCGCGTTTGGCCAGTTCCGAGGGGGTGAGTATCTTGCGCTCCTCGGGCGAGATGGTGGTGGCGGCGGCGTCTGAGCCCGTCTTGTTCCGCTGGATCATCTCGCGCGTGCGGCGCACTTCCTGCGCGGCGATGTCGGAAGCGGGATCGATGCCGAAAGCCCTTTCGAACTCGGCCAAGGCTTCTTCCAGTTTGCCGGCTGAGCGGAGTTTCTGACCGGTCTTGACATGTGCGGCAGCCGCTTCAAAGCGAACCCGGCGGAGTTCCAGGCCATACGAGGGATCCCCTGGATCCTCGGAAGATGCCTGTTCGGCGAGTTCGAGGGCACGATCGAAATTCCCTTTCAGTTCCTCTGTGCGCGCTTCATTCCGAAGCCTGTCGCCTTTGCGCGTTTTGGCGCTCAACGGAGCGGCGGGTGCGAGCAGCAGCGATACGAGCACGAGCGAAAGCAACTGCCGGACCGTCAAGTCATGGAAAGAGTTCATTTTAATTTGCCGACCGGTCGAGATGGCGAATGATGTGCGGACGAACGTCCGGCTGAATTATCATCGAACTGTCTGACGCGCGACGGCGCGGAGGCGTTTAGGAGAAAGATTGGCCGTACAAAAAGGGGAAGGGCAGAAAGTGCTGAGCGACAACCGCCAGGCAGGCCATAACTTTTTCCTGCTGGACCGCTACGAAGCGGGGATCGCGCTGACCGGGACCGAGGTGAAGGCGGCGAAAGCCGGGAAAGTGCAGCTTCGGGATGCCTATGCTGCGGTTGAAGAGAATGAAGCCTGGCTGCTGAACGCGCACATCAGTGAGTATAGCCACGGAAACCAGTTCAATCACAGCCCGGTACGGAAGCGTAAGTTGTTGCTGCACAGACGCGAAATCGATAAACTGCACGAGGCAACCCGGGAGAAAGGGCTGTCGATTGTGGCGACCCGCCTGTATCTCAAGAACGGCAGGATAAAATGTGAGATCGCCCTTGCCAAGGGCAAGAAGTTCCACGATAAACGCGAGACCGAAAGGGCAAAAACGGCTGAAGCCGAGGCCCGCACGGCAGTTCGCGAAAGTAAGGCACGCTCGTCTTACTAGTCCGCTGCACCCGGAAACGAAAGGATTTGAATGCAAGTAAGACTGGTTCGCCCGAATGTATCGACGCTAAAGACAGATGTCCTGGTACTTCTTCAGGCGGAGGGGCAGAAACGCCCGGAAATGGAAGTGCCGCTGAGCGCCTTCTATGAGGCTGGTGAGATTAAAGGCAAACTGCTGGAATTCACCCTGCTCCATGGGGTCGCCGGTTTTGCCGCGACTCGGGTGCTTCTGGCGGGTTCCGGAAAGCCGGAAAAGCTGGACTCCGCCGCGGTTGGAAAGCTTGCTGCTGGGGCAATGCGTTTCCTGAAAGGTAAGGGAGTCAGTGAGGTAACCTTCGCGCTGGATTTAGATTTCGCGAATGCCGCTAACGTCGCCGCTCTTGCCCAGGGCGTGCTGGTAGGCGTGTGGGAACCGGACCAGCTAAAGACGGAAAAAGGTGACTCGAAACCGATCGATTCGGTCGCGATTGCAATTCCGGGATCGGCGGACCAAGGTATCGAAACCGCACTGGAGCACGGCCGGATCATCGGGGAGGCACTCAATCTCGCGAGGGATATCGCGGTGGAGCCGCCCAATGCTCTCACGCCTGCCGCATTGGCCGATAGAGCCCGCGCGGTGGCCAAAGAGAGCGGGCTTTTCATCGATGTACTGGATCAGGACCGCATGCGGCAGATGGGCATGGGCGCTCTGCTGGGTGTGGCGCAGGGAAGCGCGGAACCGCCGGCGATGATCGTGATGCAGTACAGGCCAGAGAAGGCGACTGCGGAAGGCCATCTGGGGCTGATCGGCAAGGGCGTTACCTTCGATACCGGCGGGATTTCCATTAAGCCTTCGGAAGGCATGGAAAAGATGAAGTACGATATGGCCGCCGGTGCAGCGGTGATTGGCGCCATGCAGGCGATTGCGCGGTTGAAGCCCGGCGTTGCAGTTACCGGGATCGTTCCGGCCGTGGAGAACATGCCTGGGAGCAAGGCGCAGCGGCCTGGGGATATTGTGAAGTCTCTCTCCGGAAAGACCATTGAAATTCTGAACACGGACGCAGAGGGGCGATTGATCCTGGCCGACGCCATTACGTATGCAAAGCAGTTGGGCTGCACGCATCTGGTGGATGCCGCCACTTTGACCGGAGCCATTGTGGTGGCCCTGGGCCACACCAGTTCCGGCGTTTTCACGAACAACGATGCATTGCTCGACCATTGGATGGCGGCCGGAAAGGCTGCGGGCGAGAAGATGTGGCATATGCCGCTTGATGATGAATACCTGGAGCAACTGAAGACGGTCTATGCAGATCTTCAGAACATCGGGTCACGGTGGGGCGGGGCTTGTACGGCGGCTATGTTTTTAAGAGAATTCGCGGGCGAGACGCCTTGGGTGCATGTGGACGTGGCGGGTACAGCATGGCTGGACGATGCAAAGCCGTCGATGGCCAAAGGCCCCACCGGTATCCCGCTGGCGACTTTCGTGAGCTTGGCGATGGATTGGAAATAGTGGCATCTTGATGCCGAGGAGTTAGTGACCAGCATCGGAAGAATCGTAGAAGAGTCCCACCCTTTCTACTCCGGGTGGATTTGCAAGCCCCGTTTTCTCACGGGGCTTTTGCATTTTCGGAACTCTAATAGCCATACAAACCGCATTTGCACGTCCCGGAGCAGACCCGCTATAATGGCGTTTCTGACGGACGTGGTCGATATCCCCTCGAAGCAGAAGGGAGTAGTTCGGGGCTACTTCGCAGCGCTGCGGGACATTGCATGCCGAATGCGCAGCGCCTTTAGCCCCCCCT
>JAUZEU010000830.1 GCA_030838885.1 Bryobacterales bacterium
GAGTTGTGGGTTCCGGGGTGGTCTATGTGGCCGATGGCCGCGGCGTCACCTATACCAACGTCACTGAGAAGAACTCGGAACGGACGCTCTGTCTCTTCGATGTGAAGCTCCACGTGCTCTCACACGGCGCTGCATTCGACATGGAAGCGAGGCGTCCCGGACTCGCCTGAACATCTCATCCTTCGTACCTGCGGTGCGCATGGCGCGTTACTACGAGCATCTTTTGTTCCATCTTTGGATTAAAAAGTGCTAACTAATATAGGTAGAACAAAAAATTGCCCTAATGAAAGAGTGCCGCCATGAGCATCGAAAGCGCTACGCATAAATCCATTGATTTGATTTGTTTTTCGAATCTGCGCTGGAGTTTTGTGTTTCAGCGGCCCTATCATTTAATGAGTCGTTTTGCCCGTCACAGCCGGGTGTATTTTGTCGAAGAACCCGTATATGAGCATACGGGTGGCCCGGCGATGCTGCGCAGAGTTTGTCCGCAAACAGGAACCGTTATCGTAACGCCTTCGCTACATGAAGCCCACAAAGGCAGAGACGTTCACCCGCTGCTGAAGCGACTTCTGGATCAGTTTCTAAAGCGTGAAAAGATACGTTCTTATATCGCATGGTTTTATACGCCAATGGCGCTGGATTTCGCTCCGCAACTGAGCGCCGAATTAACCATATATGACTGCATGGACGAGGTTTCCTGCCTGCGGGGTGCGTCGGCCAAACTCAGCGAGAACGAGCGCCGGCTTTTGAACCAGGCGGATCTGGTGTTCACGGGCGGTGTAAGTCTCTTTGAAGCTAAGCGCAACAAGCATCTGCATGTTTATCCCTTTCCGAGCGGCGTCGATGTCCAGCACTTCGCACAGGCGCGGGGCATTCGCGAAACGCCTGACGACCAGGCTGGCATTCCGCACCCTCGCCTTGGGTATGCGGGCGTGATCGACGACCGAATTGATCGTAATCTGCTGGACCGGATGGCAACCCTTCGGCCGGAGTGGCAGTTCGTGATGATCGGACCTGTTGCAAAGATCGACCCGGAGTCGCTGCCGCGCAGGAAGAATATCCACTGGCTGGGGATGAAAGACTATCGCGATCTGCCCTCGTACCTCGCCGGCTGGGACGTCGGAATTCTGCCGTTCGCAGTCAACGAGGTAACCCGATTTACCAGCCCGACAAAAACACCCGAGTACCTGGCTGCCGGATTATCCGTCGTTTCAACGCCGATCCGCGACGTTGTGCGGCCTTATGGAACCCTGGGGCTGGTCCGAATCGCGGGAACCCCGGAAGAGTTCGTCCTTGCGGCCGAACACTCAATGGCTTTTGGCCTCACGATGAAATGGCGGCGGCGAGTCGACGCGTTTCTCACTACGCTTTCCTGGGACGACACCTGGTCTTCGATGTGGAAACTCATCAGCGATGCCCTTGAGACGAAGGTCTTCACGCCAGCCGTGATGACTGCCGGAAGTTCATCCGCTGCAACTTCGCGCTAAGTGGGCAACGAGGTCAATGCCTTTCTGGGAAGATAGTTCGTTATCTTCCCAGGACAGGAGCAATTTTCACGCGGCAATTTCCACGTCCGGGGCCTCCACCCAACCATCCCAGTGCTTCATGAGCTTCACGTAACCGGAGAGTTCGTGATCCAGAGGGGCAAGGAACTGGTAGGCAGGAAGGTCACGATGGGTGGCGGCGCCGCGAGCAAGCTTCTCGTACCACTCTGAAAGCTCGGATGGGAATCGAGTCCACCTGGAATCCTGCTCATCGAGGTACCAGATCCCCTGTGGGTCAACCGAGTTTGTACAGCGGGTGCAGAGGTTACACCAGTCCGTACTGTCGATAGACGGATACCAGCAAAAGCCGCGGACGTCGGCGCCTGACAGCGCGAGCTTTTCGGTCTGCTCCTGCATGAATCGAAGCCACGTCACCCGGTCAGAAACCGTGCCCCGGATATTCGTTTCTGAGAGCATCACGGGAAGCTGGAAATGGTTTACGTAATCCACGGCCACATCAAAGAACCCTCTGGGATCGCGATTCGGCCAACGGATATCCGTGCGCTCGCGACGCGGGCTCCAGAACCACTCCATTTCGGAGTGCGGGTAGTAATCGAGACCCAGAATGTCAGGAACGGCGCGGTTGTCCTCCGCCCATTTCAGATCGTCTTCGCGTAGACCGTTCTGAATGAACCAGGAAAAAATCGGATGGTATTTATTGATCGCACCAAGAAGCAGATCAAGAATGCAGAAGCGCCGGTCGTTCATCAACCTGACCCAGTTGGCTGATCTACGGTCGTCCGCCTGATGCGACTCACAGGTATCGATGTAGACGCAGGTGTAACGCGAATTTGCTTTTCGCAGAATTCTGTCCGCCGCGGACATGGCTTTGGTGACGTTAAACGCCATCTTCACAAACGCCTCATCACTGGTGCGATGCGGGTACCAGGCGCCAATGATAGTGCACATCAGAGTTGTGGCAAGGGGCTCATTGAACAGCGTAATCCGGTCTGCCCAGCCGTAACGTTCTGAAAATCGCTGTACAAAACGGGCGTAGAAGTCTGGGAATTGAGGGTTCGCGAAACCTTCTTCGAGCCAATCCGGAAACGATGTGTGGTGCAGCAGGTCGATAATCGGGAACATTCTCTGGCGGCGCATATGTTCCATCGGCCCGTCGATCCAGCTAAAGTCATACTCGCCTGGAACCTGCTCAATGCGGTGCCAAGGGACGGAGTAGCGAAGGTCGACGATTCCCGAAGACTTGAGAAGGTCCAGATCCTCACGCCAGCGTTCCAGGTGGCGGGTGGTAGCGAGGATATCGGTTCCTGAGCCATGTATTCGGGTACTCTCGAAGGCGCCGAAATGCGGCAGCTTAATTACGTTTTGTGAATCGGTCAGCATGGGTTAGGCGTAGTGGCAATCGGGGCGTGCCGAAGCGAACTCGGTTCAAGAACCCTAGCAGCCACGTTTCCACTGTACGATCTAGACCGGGCGACTCACACAGTGAAGGCGAGTATAGCTTCCAGGTGGAGCGGCAGTGATGGCGCCCAGGTTGCATCATTTGGTTGAGGCCATTTTTGGACAGCCCGTTGCCAGAAAAGCCTGGAATGGATAAATCAGGCGCGAACGGCTCCGAGAGGAGCCTTCGGGTGCTGTTGGAGACCATTCGGGATTATGCGGTATTCGAGATGGATCCAGCCGGATCTATTACTATTTGGAACACGGGCGCCGAGTACGTTACCGGATTTCGGCGCGAGGAAGCTGTTGGGCAAACCAGCGCAATCATTTTCACCCCGGAGGATCGCGAGGAAGGCGCCCCCGAGCGGGAACTGGAGGCGGCCCGAGCAAGCGGGCGAACTGAGCAGGAACGCTGGCATTTGCGGAAAGACGGATCGCTGTTTTGGGGCAGTGGTGTTCTTACCTGTATTTTCGGCGATGCTGGAGAACTGACGGGTTTCGTGAAAGTAATTCGGGACGTGACCGCTCAAAAGCGAGCACAGGACAGGTTACGCCAAAGCGAACAGCGGCTGCGGCTCCTGGCAGAAAACGTCAGGAATTCCGCCCTGGTTCAGATCGATACGGCGGGGCGCGTGGTGTATTGGAATCCGGGAGCGGAGCGCATCTTTGGCTACACGCATGAGGAGATTTGCGGACGTGAGTACGCCCTGGTCTTCAGCCGCGAGGATGTTGAGCAGCATGTTCCGGAGAAGGAGATGGCCGAGGCTCTTGAACTGGGCAGGGCGGAGTACGAACACACCCTTTGCCGTAAAGACGGAACGTCTTTTATTGCCCATTGGGTGACCGAGCCGATAGCGGACGAACAGGGCAGGCTGCAGGGTTTTGTCAAAGTTCTGCGAGATGAGACGGAAAGCCGCAGGGCGGAGGAGCAGACCAGAAAGTCTCAGCGAATGGAAGCGCTCGGGCGTCTGGCCGGGGGGGTGGCTCATGACTTCAATAACCTGCTGACTATCATCGGCGGCTACGCCACCCTGATTGAGCAAAAAGCGGGAGGCCACAAAGATCTGCCTTCCGCGCTCACGCAGATCCAGGAAGCGGTCAGGCGAGCGGCGCGCCTCACTGCGCAACTCCTGGTGTTTAGCCGGAATCAGGTCACCGAACCAGCGGTGCTCTCCGTGAACGACCTGTTATCGGGAATGGAGAAGATGCTGCGGACTCTGCTTGGCGAAGATGTCGAACTGACCTTTGCGCTTGATCCGAAGACGGGAAGAGTGAAGGCGGATTCGGGCCGGATTGAGCAAATTCTTATAAATTTGGCCGCCAATGCGCGCGACGCGATGCCTGGCGGTGGAAAACTGCGAATTGAAACAAGGAATCGGATGGTTAAGGAATCGCCCGCCGGTTCGGAAAACGCCCTGGAGCCGGGCCAGTATGTGACGGTTACCGTTTCAGATACCGGCCATGGCATGGATGATGCCACACGGGCGCACATTTTTGAGCCTTTCTTCACGACGAAGCCGGTCGACAAGGGAACCGGTTTGGGACTGGCGACTTCGTATGGGATCGCGCATCAGAGCGGGGGAACACTCACGGTTGAGAGCCGGCCGGGGCAAGGTGCTTCCTTCACCCTGTATCTGCCTCGTGTACGGGCCAGTGCGAGGAAAAAGGCAAAGGCATCGCACGATCAGCGTGGACTGAGGGGCTCAGGAACAGTACTGATTGTGGAGGATGAGGCGGTCCTGCGAAGCATGTTCGTTCAGAGCCTGAGCGAAGCCGGATACTCAGTTCTTGAGGCGAGGGACGGGCAGGGCGCCTTGCGGGTAGCCGCTGAACACGATGGCGTGATCGATTTGCTGGTAACCGATGTGGTGATGCCACAGCTGGGGGGCGCGGACCTCGCACGGGACTTGCAAAAGCAGCGACCCGGAATGAACGTGCTATTCGTCTCCGGGTATACGAATCAAGCGCTCGAAGCGCGAGGGGTTCTGGTGGGACGAGAGAGGCTGCTGCAGAAGCCGTTCAGGTTGGAAGATTTGCTGGAAGCTGTTAGGGCGGTTATGAAGGAAGGCCGGCCACAAGGGGGGATCAGCGCGGCGAATTAAGACGCTGGTAAGCGTGCGCTGATGATCCGTCAGCAGTACTCAGTGATTAGAGATTCGTGCTGTCCAGCTTCTCAAGGACGTGCTTCGCCAGTGTCGGATCAGCAACTCGGTGAGTCTGCGGATGCCTGGGAATTGACTGCCCGTTGACGACTTGTTAGAACTCCCGCAGACCTTCCTCAAATGCGATGAAGCGCTTCAGGGATTTTGCAAAGCCAGAACCGGTCGCCACTCGCCCGGTTTGGGCTAGACTCTAAGTGCCACCGGAGGAATCCATGAGCAAAAGATCCGCGACCGACGTTCGGAAAGGCATGGTAGCGGGGACTTGTTGGCGGCCTGACGGAATCGGTAGTAACGAACCAGTTTCAGCCCTTGTGGGCTCGTGTTGCAGTAGGTTGCGCCAGATCGCATGGAGGGCCGTCACTCCAGCCGGGCGCCCCGCGCCCCCGGATCGCGGCGTCTCCCGCGAATTGCGGAGGCGAGACAGTGAAGACAAGGGGGACGATTCGGCGATGCGCCGTGGCAAAGTGATTTCAGCAGTGGTGTTTGACCGCGATCTGACGAGGCGTGAACGATGAAATCACTGTACCCGCGCCGGGCTTGTCAAAATCGGCGGCCAAATATCCCCCGCCGATTTACGCTTATTTCGACTGAATTGATCCGCGTGCGGCTCGAAAGAAGCTCTGACGGCAGGGTCGGCCCCCCAGTCCCGATGCTCGCTTGCTACCGGATCAGCATTACGGGCGTGGTCCAGGGCGTAGGGTTCCGTCCCTTTGTCAAGCGTCTGGCCGACCGCCTCGGTGTTCACGGCACGATCACGAACACGGGGGCGGGTGTTCTGATCGAGATCGATGCCGAGGGGCTTCCGCAGACTGACGATTTCGCTGCGGCTATCCGCGCGGAAGCGCCTGTTCTTGCTCGCATCGAAAGCCTTTCCGTTGCGGCTTCGGACAAACCGGGTGGCTTTTCCTCCTTCACGATTCTGGCAAGCGAATCGAAACCTGAGAGCTTTACGCTCATCTCCGCGGATGTTGCAAGTTGCCCGGATTGCCTTCGGGAAGTGAACGATCCTCATGACAGGCGCTGCGGGTATCCCTTTACCAATTGCACCAATTGCGGCCCCCGCTATTCGATCACCACCGCGGTGCCCTACGATCGCGCCAACACCACCATGGAACCGTTTCGAATGTGTCCGGAATGCCTCCGGGAATACACCAACCCCGCAGATCGCCGTTTCCACGCCGAACCGACCGCCTGCCCTGTATGCGGACCCCGCCTCCAGGCCGAGCCGTTCGCACCGGACGCACTCGAATCCGCGATCGAAGCGTTGCAGGCCGGAATGATTGTTGCCCTCCGGGGACTCGGTGGTTTCCAGTTCGCCTGCGATGCGCACTCGGCCACTGCAGTAGAACGGTTGCGAACGATTAAGAGGCGCAGCCGCAAACCATTCGCGGTGATGATGCGAGACGCGGATGCTGTGGCCGAATGCTGCGACGTCACTCCCGGTGAGCTGGATCTGCTTGCAATGCGGTCGGCGCCCATCATACTGGCGAAGATGCGTCCCGGGAGCACCCTCTCGCAGGCCATCGCGCCATCGTTAAATGAACTCGGTGTCATGCTGCCATACACGCCGCTGCATCACCTGCTTTTCAGGAAGGGCCTCACCTGTCTGGTTATGACCAGCGGCAACATCAGCGAAGAACCAATCGTGATCTCGAGCGAAGAGGCCCGCCGCAAGCTGGCGCCTCTCGCCGATATCCTGCTGACCCATGACCGGGAAATTTTCATGCGGGTGGACGATTCAGTGATCCGCCTTCACAATGGCGTCCCGCGTCTGCTTCGGCGGGCGAGGGGCTATGCGCCGGAAGCGATCGATATCGGGTTCGAAGCGCACGAGGTGCTCGCGTGCGGAGCGGAACTGAAGAATACATTCTGTCTGACGAAGGGCCGCTACGCCATACCGAGCCAGCATATCGGTGATATGGAGAACTTCGAAACCCTTGAGTTTTTTGAGGAAACGCTCCGCAACCTGAAGCAGGTTTATCGCGCCGCGCCGCGGCTGATCGCACACGATCTGCATCCCGGATACATGACTACGCGCTGGGCAGAGGCCCAGCCGGAACCGAAGCTTGCAGTGCAGCATCACCATGCCCACATTGCCAGCTGCATGGCGGAAAACGGCGTTCGTGAAAAGGTGATCGGCATCGCGTTCGACGGAACCGGCTATGGAGCCGACGGACAAATCTGGGGCGGCGAATTTTTGATCTGCGACTATGCAGGCTATGAGCGCGCAGCGCACCTTCGCTATGTCCCCCTGATTGGGGGCGACCGTGCGGTACGCGAGGGCTACCGAATGGCAGCGGCGCATCTGAATGACGCGTTTGGCGCTGAGTGGCGGGAGCACGACTTGCCTATTTGGAATGCAGCGTCCGCTACGGCATGGAAAATCTTCGACCGCCTGCTGGAACGTCCCACTCTTTTCACTTCGAGTTGCGGGCGGTTGTTTGACGCCGTTTCCGCGATCGCCGGTGTTTGTCAGGCGAGCAATTACGAAGGCGAAGCAGCCATCCTGCTGGAAAATGCTGCTGTGCAGAACAGGGTCGAAACCAGCGTGGAACTGTATCCGTTCCCGTTCACGTCGGGCAGCTTTCCCTGGGTGATCGATACACGACCGACCATCCGCCGAATAGTCGAACAGGGCGAGAATGGCTGCGATTCTGTACAGATCTCACGTTGCTTTCACAATTCGATTGTGAATATGATAGTGGCGGTTTGCGTGGCCTTGCGCGAGAGGACCGGCCTGGAACGGGTATGCCTGAGCGGAGGCGTATTTCAGAACTTCACGCTGCTTGGCAGTGCCTTCGACCGGCTGGACCGTTGCGGCTTCCAGGTGTTCACTCAGGCAAAAGTTCCTCCTGGCGATGGCGGTCTTTCGCTCGGGCAGGCCGTCATCGCCGCTACATTTCTTCAGAAGCTGCTTCTTCAAAATCAAGGGACGTGATCTGATGTGTCTCGCGATTCCGGGCAAGGTCGTCGAGCTTCATGAATCCGACGGCGTGCGTATGGCAAAGGTGGATTTCGGCGGCATTCGCCGCGAGGCATGCCTGGAGTATCTGCCGGAAACTCTGGTGGGCGAATATGTGATGGTCCACGTGGGGTTCGCGATTGCCAGAGTGGACGAAGAAGAAGCTGCTCGTACCTACCGGTATCTGGCAGAGATAGACCAACTCGGCGAGATCCTGGAGTCGGAAGCGGAGCCTCAGGATGAAGTACCTTGACGAGTACCGCGATCAGCGAATCGCAAACAAAATCATCGACGAAATAAAGAAGACCATCACGCGGCCCTGGGTGATTATGGAAGTCTGCGGCGGGCAGACTCACACGATTGTGAAGTACGGGCTTGACCGGCTTCTGCCCCCGCAGGTCGAACTGGTACACGGCCCGGGCTGCCCGGTGTGCGTGACCCCGCTCGATATGATTGACCGGGCGCATGCCATCGCGCGGCGGCCGGACGTGATTTTTTGCTCGTTCGGCGACATGCTGCGCGTGCCGGGCTCGCATGGCGATCTGTTTCAGGTAAAGGCGGAGGGCGGCCAGGTGCGCGTCGTGTATTCGCCGCTCGAGTGCCTGAACATCGCGCACGCGAATCCAGACAAGAAGGTAGTGTTCTTCGCCATTGGGTTTGAAACCACAGCGCCCGCGAACGCGATGTCGGTGTGGCAGGCGAAACGTCAGGGAATCACCAACTTTTCCGTACTGGTTTCACACGTGATTGTTCCGCCTTCGATCACCGGGATTCTGCAGTCCCCGAACAATCGCGTTCAGGGATTTCTGGGGCCAGGCCATGTCTGCGCCATCATGGGCTGGCGTGAATACGAGCCGATCGCTGCGCGTTATCGCGTGCCGATTGTCGTGACCGGGTTCGAGCCGGTCGATCTGCTTGAAGGGACGCTGATGACGATACGGCAACTGGAGCAGGGCCGTGCCGAAGTCGAGAATCAATATGCCAGGGCGATCACGCGCGACGGCAATACAGAGGCGCAGAATATGATCTCCCGCGTCTTCCGGATCGGTGACCGCAACTGGCGCGGCATCGGTATCATCCCAAAGAGCGGCTACCGTCTGAACCATGAATTCCGCGATTATGACGCGGAGCGAATCTTCGAAGTCGAAAACATCAACACGCTGGAGCCGGAGATTTGCATCAGCGGACAAATTCTGAGGGGCCTGAAAAAGCCCGTTGACTGTCCCGCCTTCGGCTCGAAGTGCACGCCCCAGACACCCCTGGGAGCAACCATGGTTTCAGCCGAAGGGGCGTGCGCGGCCTATTACAGTTACGGAAGGCATGTGGGCGAACAGCTGGTTGAGGTGCAGACGGCAGCCGCGGTTCGTGCTTCATGACAGTTCTTTCTCCAGCAGACTTCAGGCTCAGCGTAATGCGCAAGTGCGCTGAGAGTGCTGAGATGAAAGCGAAGTTCTTCGATGAGAACGCTGAACAAATTCACACGGTTTGCGGCCGTTTGGCGGAGGCGTTGCGGACCGGTCACCAGCTCTTTGTGATGGGCAACGGCGGGAGTTCCTGCGATGCGGTTCACGTGGCGATAGAATTTGTGCACCCCATCATTGAAAAACGCCGCTCGTTCCCGGCATTCGCTCTGACGAATGACTCGGCGCTACTTACAGCGATCGGAAACGATACTGATTTCTCACAGACCTTTGCCGAACAGCTGAAGTTGTTCGGCAAGCCGGGAGATGTTGCGCTGGGGATCTCGACCAGCGGCATGTCATCGAACGTAAACTACGGTCTCCAGGCCGCCCGCGAGAAGGGCATGATGACGATCGCCTTCTCGGGCAAGGATGGCGGGCGGACAAAGAACATTGCGGAGTATTGCCTCACCGTTCCTTCTTTCAGCATTCATCGGATACAGGAAGTCCACACCACTCTGCTGCATGTCCTTTGGGATATGGTGCATGTTCTGCTCGGGGAAGAAGATATCATTTAGCGCGCTCCTTCAACGCCGATATGGAAAAAGACTTCGCTCTCACCTGTCCCGTCCCGATAACAGATCGCAAGAACATTCTTCTGGGACACGGGAGCGGCGGCCGCCTGACTGCGCAGCTGATTGATGAAATTTTTTTGCCCGCATTCGATAACGAAATCCTTCGCAGGAAGGACGATCAGGCGATGCTGCACATCGCCGGCACGCGAATCGCTTTCACAACGGATTCGTTTGTCGTGACACCACTCTTCTTCCCCGGTGGAGATATAGGCAAACTGGCGGTAA
>JAUZEU010000833.1 GCA_030838885.1 Bryobacterales bacterium
CAGACCTGAGCGGCCGCCCGAGCCTTCCCACTTATGGCTCCACTTAATGCTGCCATCTTTTACGTCGATCGCCTGGAGCAGGGCTTCGGACCAGCCACCACGATCAGTGCCACCCCAGCCCTCAGGCTTCTCGTCGATGTCGTACAGGTACCACACGCTGTAGGCGTGCGTGGCGTTGATGTAGAACAGGCCTGTGTCGGGACTGAACGTAGGAGGGGGCCAGTTCGCGGCGCCGCCCTGATTCGGTGTTACGAGAGAACCATCGAACTGCGGTTCCTTCTTCGGGTCCGGAATGGGCTGGCCGCGCTTGTCGATCCCTTTGGACCAGTTCGTCCTGACGAATTCTTTCGAGACGATTGCTTTGCCGGTGGCGCGATCGAGAACGAAGAACCAGCCATTGCGGCAGGCCATCGCCAGTAACTTCTTCTTTTGGCCGTTCACCGTGCCCTCGAAGAGGACGGGCACTTCCACGTTGTCCCAGTCATGGGTGTCGTGTGGCGAAGGCTGGAAGTACCA
Organism: Bryobacterales bacterium; assembly: GCA_030838885.1. Classification (GTDB taxonomy): domain Bacteria; phylum Acidobacteriota; class Terriglobia; order Bryobacterales; family Bryobacteraceae; genus BOG-234. The sequence continues at coordinate 517 of JAUZEU010000833.1, forward strand.
GAGCATTTTGCCCGTGTCGGGATTCAGGGCCACGATGGATGCCGTATAAAGGTTGTCGCCCTCGCGGCCCTTGCCCGCGACCACAGGCTGCGGATTTCCCGTGCCCAAATAAATCTGGTTCAGTTCCGGGTCATAGGTCGTGGTGCCCCATGTCATGCCGCCTCCGTGTGCCGCAGCGTCTTCGTTGGGCCAGGTTTCGAAGCCAGGCTCACCCTTCTTCGGGACTACCGACCAGTGCCATTGCAGGTCGCCTGTTTCGGGATCACGTGATTCGAAGTAGCCGGGGACATCGGTATCGTCACCGCTGACGCCGACCAGCACATGGTTTTTGACGATGATCGGCGCGACAGAGGCATAGTACATCTGGTCCAGGTCGCAGATCGGCTTCTGCCAGCGCTCGCGGCCGTCCTTCACGTTGAGAGAGACCAGGTGGCAATCCGGCGTTTCGAAATAGAGCCAGCTGCCATAAACCGCTACGCCGCGGTTCCCAATATGGATACCACCTTTCGACTGGTGGACGTGATGCCAGAGTTCGCGACCAGTACGCGCATCGAGGGCCCAGACGTGGTCGGGGATCGTGATGTACATGACGCCATTCACGACAATGGGCGTTCCCTTGATGGTGGCACCGCCGGTGCCAATAGCATTGACACGGTAAATCCACTGCAGACTCAGGTTGTGGGCATTGGTCGAGTTAATCTTCTTCAGCGGGCTGAAGCGCCGTCCGGAGTAGTCGCCATTGTAGCCGGGCCAGGAGTCGGTGGGCTGCTGCAGGAGTTTGGCCGGATCGAGCGCGCCCTGTCCGAATAAGGTGCCCGCAATTGCTACGCAGGCTGTGAAAAGTCGGATGGTCTTCATTTCAGGCTCTCCAGATAGGCTGTGGCGTCGTGCATGTTCTTGTCGCTGATACGTTCCAGCAGGTCGATATGAGCCTTGAACGGGTCATCGACAACCACCTTCGTTTGAGGCGTCCGGGCGAAACCATGGTACTCGCCGTCCTTGTCCCGGAGCGAGACATTGAAGTCGTCCAGCTTGTCCAGAACGCCGGTTATGGCGGGACCAGAGGGTGGAGTAACGGTCACCATCACCTGTTTGGCGCCTCTGCCGCCGCGCCCGAAGGCGGGTTTCGGGAAGAGGAACTTCTGCTGCATGTCTACGGGATCGTACTTGGCGCCGACCCCTTTCAGGTCGCCAGTGGCGGAATGGCACTGGTTGCACTTGCCTTCACCATTGAAGTACACTTCGCCTGCTTTGGCGTCGCCGGTCAGAACGTTCTGGGCGTGGAAGAGCGGGGAAGTGCGTAGAGTGTCGTTTAATTTCAGGTGGATGAAGTGGGACAGATCTTCAATCTCAGCAGCGGTGTAAGTGGCGGGTTTGCGGGTCTGAGCCGGATGGTTCTTTTTGAGAACGGCTCCGATCTGATCGCCGTAGCGATCGCGGAGGACGACGACGGAGCGGACAAGATCGGGTCCGTTTTGCGCGCCTCGGGCGCTCGCGCCATGGCAGGTGATGCACTCGGCCGCGTAGATTTTTTGCCCGCGCTGGGCTGCTTCCTCATCCACGATGTGCTTATCGGCTGAACCGGCCTGGGCAAGAAGCCCGCCGCCTCCTCGTCCGCCCCGCCCACCGGCTGGCGCGCCACGCCCGCCCGCCGGTGCCTGTGCCCCGAGGCATCCGGCCAGTGCGGCGGCGAGCGCGCACACCCTTACTGAATCACGCATGAAATTCTTGTCTCTCCGGGCACGATTATATAGCGTCACCAGATACGTTTGACGCCGTACTCTTCAACCATAGGATCGCGAGAGACGATAGGGAGTTCTTCTTCGAGAGCCTGGGCAATGAGGAGCCGGTCAAAGGGGTCCCGATGTTTCCAGGGCAGGCGGGTGGTTCGCATCAACTGGCGAAAACTGATTTCGAGTTGCTCGAAACCGTTGAGCGACATCTGTTCGGGCAGATACCGGTCCGGGGCGACCGGGAGACGCAGTTTTTCGACGCTGAATTTGATGGCGATCTCCCAGAAGCTCGCGAAGCTGACGAAGCAATCGTTCTGCTCGATCGCTTCGCGGGCGCCGGGGGAGAGTTCGGCGGAGTCCTCGCACCACCAGAGGAAGGCGTGGGTGTCGAGGAGGAGCGCCAATTACATATACTCCGCGAAATCTTCGAGCGGTGCGTCGAAATCCGGAGCCATCCAGACGCCTTTGCCCGTGCCCGGTTTCCGCTTCGCTGGCTTAATGGCGATGATCCGGACGACGGGGCGGTTTTCCTTCGTGACCACGATTGTTTCCCCGAGCATCGCTTTTTGTACCATTTCGGAGAAGTGGGCCTTCACGTCGGCGAGCTTATGTTCCATGGTCATATTATATGACCAGATTGGAGGAGATGCAATCAGGTCAGGCAACGGCCACCGTCTTTGCCTTGCCGGAGAGGCCAAGGGCGGTGCGCAGTTCCTCGTCGAGTTGCTGTGCGGCCTCCGGGTGCTCCTTCAGGAACAGACGGGAATTCTCGCGCCCCTGCCCGAGTCTTTCTCCGTGATAGCTAAACCAGGAGCCTGATTTTTCGACGAGGTTTTTCATGACGCCCATATCGAGCAGGTCGCCTTCGCGGGACACGCCTTCGCCATAGAGGATGTCGAACTCCGCTTCGCGGAAGGGGGAAGCGACCTTATTTTTGACAATTTTTACTTTGGTGCGATTGCCGATGATGGTTTCGCCGTCTTTGAGGGCTCCGATCCGGCGGATGTCGGCGCGGACGGAGGAGTAGAACTTGAGGGCGCGTCCGCCGGTGGTGGTTTCCGGGCTGCCGAACATGACACCGATCTTTTCACGTATCTGGTTGATAAAGATCATGCAGGTGTTGGTCTTGGAGACGGTGCCGGTGAGTTTGCGAAGCGCCTGGGACATGAGCCGGGCGTGCAGGCCCACGTGGCTGTCTCCCATTTCGCCGTCGAGTTCGGCCTTTGGGACCAGCGCCGCAACGGAATCGACCACAACGACATCGACGGCCCCGCAGGTAACAAGCGCACCGGTGATTTCGAGTGCCTGCTCGCCGGTGTCCGGCTGGGAGACCAGGAGATTGTCGACGTCGACGCCGAGTTTGCGGGCGTAGATGGGATCGAGGGCGTGCTCCGCATCGACGAAAGCGGCCGTTCCGCCATTTTTTTGGGCCTGAGCGATGACCTGCAGGGCGATGGTAGTTTTGCCGGAAGATTCCGGTCCGTAGATTTCGATGACGCGACCGCGGGGGAAGCCGCCGACCCCGAGGGCGGCATCAAGGGAGAGGCAACCTGTTGAGATTACCGAAACGGGGACGACGTTATCTGCTCCGAGGCGCAGCACGGTGCCTCTGCCGAATTGCTTGTCCATTGCCACGAGGGCGAGATCGATTGCTTTGCGCTTCTCTGTTTCCGTCATGAGATCCTCTCTGGACTAAGGTGCGGACGGAGAGGAAAATTCTCATAAAAGACGGATTGAAAATCCGAACCCATTTCCCTGACCCTGTACTGCGCCCCGACTGAGGAATAGCACACGGGCCGTTCAGAAATGACCTTTCAAGGCGCCGAACTTCCTGATAACAAACGGGAAATTCGGCGCCCGATCAGCGTGATCCTAATCTTCGTCCTGGCGAAGTTTGGCTAGCACGCCCAGATCCTCAAGGGTCGTCGTGTCGCCTTTGATTTCGCCGCCGGCCGCAAGCTCCCGGAGCAGGCGGCGCATGATCTTGCCGCTTCGGGTTTTCGGGAGGGAGTCGGTGAACCGGATATCGTCTGGTTTGGCGAGAGATCCGATCTCTTTGCCGACCCAGGTGCGAAGTTCGGCCTTCAATTCTTCGGTCGCCTCGTTCCCTTCCTGCAAAGTCACAAAGGCGACGATACCCTGACCCTTAATCTCATCGGGGCGACCGACGACGGCCGCTTCGGCCACCAGTGTGTGCGCCACAAGCGCCGACTCCACTTCCATCGTACTGAGGCGGTGACCGGAAACGTTGATGACATCATCGACGCGGCCCATGACCCAGATGTAGCCATCTTCGTCCTGCCGTGCGCCATCACCGGTGAAGTACGAGCCGGGGTTTTGCGACCAGTACTGTTGCTGAAAGCGCTCGTTGTCTCCGTAGATGGTGCGCAGCATGGCGGGCCAGGGTTTGCGAATCACGAGATAGCCGCCGGAGCCGGCGGGCACCGGTTCGCCCTCCTTTGTAACTACTTCCACCTTGATGCCGGGCAGTGGCTTAGTGCAGGAGCCGGGCTTAGTGGGGGTCGCGCCGGGGATGGGGCTGATCATGATGGCGCCGGTCTCGGTCTGCCACCACGTGTCCACGATAGGGCAGCGGTCGTGCCCGATGATGCTGCGGTACCACATCCAGGCTTCAGGGTTAATGGGCTCGCCTACGCTTCCGAGCAGCCGGAGACTCTTGAGGGAATGCTTTGCGGGCCAGCGTTCGCCCATCCGCATGAGTGCCCGGATGGCCGTAGGCGCGGTGTAGAACACGGTTACCTTATGGCGATCAATCATCTCCCAAAAGCGGTCAGGCTGGGGATGCGTGGGACCGCCTTCATAGAGGAGGACGGTCGCTCCGTTTTGCAGTGGCCCATAGACGACATAGCTGTGCCCGGTGACCCAGCCGATATCGGCCGTGCAGAAATAGATGTCCTCATCGCGCAGGTCGAACACCCATTTGGTGGTGATGTAGGTGGACACAGCGTAACCGCCGGTTGTGTGGAGAATGCCTTTGGGCTTGCCCGTGGTGCCGGAGGTATACAGAAGGTAGAGAGGGTGTTCGGAGTCGAGCGATTCGGCGGGGCACTCATCGGAGGCGATGGCCATGCGCTCGTGCCACCAATGATCGCGACCGGGTTCCATTTGTTGCGGCGTTCCGGTGCGCTGGTAAACGATCACGTTCTTCACCGAGGGGCAATTCTTCAGCGCTTCGTCGACGGCCGGCTTGAGCGTCACCTCGACGCCGCGCCGGTACGAGCCATCCTGAGTAATGACGCAAACGGCCTGAGAATCGGAGATGCGGTCGACCAGCGCCTGCGATGAGAAGCCGCCGAAGACTACGGTATGGGGCGCGCCGATACGGGCGCAGGCCAGAAGCGCAACGGCGAGTTCCGGTGTCATACCCATGTAGATGGCGACGCGGTCACCTGTCTTAACGCCGAGAGACTTCAGGACATTCGCAAATTTCGAAACTTCGGAGTGAAGCTGCTGGTACGTGAGGGTGCGGATTTCGCCGGGTTCACCTTCCCAGATGAGTGCGGCTTTGTTTTTTCGCCAG
>JAUZEU010000340.1 GCA_030838885.1 Bryobacterales bacterium
GAACGCCACGCTCCACCAGCCGGCGAGCCATCAGGCAGTTTGTGCCGAATTTGGCGGTAGCTTCGTCGTCCATGCCGTAAAGCTTTTTGGTTGCGTCTGTTTCCTTATTCAGGTCCACGGCTTCGGGTCCCGCTGCCTGCATCCGGTACGCAAGTTCGTAGGCGTTGATGCGTCCTTCGAGTTCCGTATCATCGGCTTTGTCGGCGCCGAAGTGCTGGTTCAGGCCCTTCAGCAGATCCAGCCGGCCGCGCTGCTGTTTGTCGCCGATGCTGTCTGGCGGTACCAGATCCAGAATGGGAGCCCCTTCGTTCCGCAACTGGGTTCCCTGGTAGGTAGCCGGCAGAAATCCGGCACTCCAGTTCTTTGGCCCGCCAACCACCTCAGCGGCATCGGTCAGGACAACGAAGGTGGGCAGATTTTGATTCGCGGAGCCGAGACCGTATGTCACCCATGCACCCAGAGCCGGACGGCCAGCCAGGATCGAGCATGTGTTCATCTGGCATACCGAGCCTACATGATTCAAACCGTCCGCCCAGCAGGCGCGGAACATCGTCATTTCGTCGACGTGGTTTGCGATCTCCGGGTACCAGTCTGAAACCCACATACCGCTTTGACCGTGTTGTTTCCACTGCCGTTTCGCGGGCATGAGTGTGTTGTTTCCCGTGCCCATAGCAGTCATCACTTTGCCAAAAGAGGCTGGCATAGGCTGACCAGCGAGCTTTTCCAGAGCGGGTTTGGGATCGAAGAGATCGATATGGCTCGGGCCGCCTTCCATGAAGAGCCAGATAACGGATTTCGCAGTCGGCTTGAAGTGCGGTTGTTTCGGACTGAGTGGATCGGCAGGGGGAGCGGCAAGCAGACCGTCTGCAGAGAGCATTGAACTCAGAGCGATAGCGCCCAGACCGCTGCCCGCGTTGGTAAGGAAGTCGCGTCTCGAAAATGGCTTTCGCTTGTGTGACATATACTCCTGCCCTCTGTTGTTAGTTCCGATAAACGAACTCATTCGAGTTCAGCAGCATCTGGCAGAAATCCACCAGCGCTGCGCCGCGTGCTGCTTCGTAGCCCGCAGGCATCGAAGTTGGCAAGGCCAATTTGCCACCGGCCGAAGCGCGGTCTGCAATCAATCCTTGCTGTTTCGTCAGAAAGGTAAGAACGGAATCCTTTTCGGTTCCATCCGGACGGCGACCATACGCTAAGCGATATGCATCTTCGACTTGAGCGAGCGGATCTGTTCCCGCCTCCTTCAAAACGCGGCCCGCGAAGGCTTGCGACCATTCCAGGCTTACTTTGCTGTTCAGCAAAGTCATTGCCTGCGGAGCCGTGATGGTCTGATTCCTCCGGCCACACGATTCGTGCGTATCCGGCATATCAAACGCTTCTAACATCGGGTATCGCGCGTTTCTCCGCACAAAGATGTAAACGCTCCGGCGGTTCCGCTCGGTTTCTTCCGATACCTTCCAGCCTCCGCGTGGTTTTCCCGCGCCGAGGGGCAGTTCGGGGAACACGCTGGGTCCTCCCACCTGTTTGGTCAGAAGTCCGGACACGGAAAGTGCGGAATCCCGGATCACTTCTCCTTCCAGACGTTCGCGCGGGAAGCGCCACATGAGTCTGTTCCGCGGATCTTCTTTCGACGCAACCTCGTTAAATGCAGAAGATTGGCGGTAAGTGGCGGACATTACCATCAGCTTGTGCATGTGCTTGATATCCCAGCCGCTCTGTACGAACTCAGACGCGAGCCAGTCCAGCAATTCGGGATGGGTTGGCTTGCCTCCCATGAGTCCGAAATCGCTCGGGGCAGGCGCGATACCCTGACCGAAGTGATAGCTCCAGATCCGATTAACCATCACTCGGGCCGGCAGCGGATTTTCCGGGCTGGCGAGCCAGTTCGCAAGCGCTGTCCGGCGACCGGTAGAATTCAATCCCGCTTGGGGAATGATGTTTGGATCGCTGGCATTGACAATCGACAGGAACCCAGGCTGCACTTCCTCCGCCGGGGCGTCCCACGCGCCAGCGTTCAGCCTGTGCGTTGCCGGCGCTTTGTCGCTGATGTCATGCATTCCGATACCAACCGGTAACTCGCCGGGGTCAATGGCGGCAAACTGCTTCAGTTCAGCCAGCAAGCCCTGATACTTCTTCTTATCCGCCGCGTTCAGCGTCTTTGCCGCGGCATCATCGTCAATCGTGAGATACGGCTTGGCTTTGGCGTACATCTGCCACTCGAACGGAGTTCGCTCGGCCGGTGGTTTGGCGATTACTGCCTGGATCTCATCGGGATACTTGTCGACGAACTCTTTCAGAATCTGCTTTTTCTTCGGGTCTAACAGCGCATCGATCTGATCGCGAGTCGGCTTGGTTTTTTCATTCCAGATGTCTTTCTTCGCCCGGAAGTCGGCTACCTCTTTGGTAGGGATCAGCGGGATTTCGTCGTCCGCGGCCGTATTCGCGAAGAATGCCTGCAGCCGGTAGTAATCAGTGTGCTGGATCGGGTCGAATTTGTGAGTGTGACAGCGCGCACACCCGTAAGTCATTGCAAGGAATGTGGATCCCACCGTATCCGTGATGTCGTTCAGGATCTCCTGACGTCTCTGCATGAGGTTGCGGGCATTGCTTTCATCCGGATAGTGGCGGTTGAACGCCGTCGCGACGCGAGCCTGCGGATCGTTGGGCCAAAGCTCATCACCGGCGATCTGCTCTTTCATAAAGCGATCGTAGGGCTTATTGTCGTTGAAGGATTTGATTACGTAGTCACGATACCGCCAAGCGTTCGGCCGCGTTTCGTCTGCCTTAAACCCCTCGCTTTCGGCGTATCGGGCCAGATCGAGCCAGTGGCGAGCCCATCGCTCGCCATACTGAGGCGAAGCAAGCAATCGGTTCACGACGGTTTCATAGGCGTTCGTCGACTTGTCTGCGACAAATGCGTCGATTTCTTCAGGTGTAGGAGGAAGGCCAATAAGGTCGAAACTGACTCGCCGGAGCAGAGTAATCCTATCGGCTGCGGGTGAGAGTTGCAGGCCCTTCGCTTCGAGTTTGGCGCCGATAAAAGAATCTATCGGACTAGCCACCCACTCGGAGTGCTTCACGCTCGGAGGATTGGTGCGGCGAATCGGCTGGAATGCCCAATAGTTACGCTGGGCCGGAGTAAACGGATCTTTTGCAGACGTGGCAGACGTGCTGTCGGCAGCCAGCAGCACGCCGAGCGATGCAAGCGCAAATCCCATGACCGTCAGAGTTCGATCCATCCTGGAGAACACCTCTCTAAATTATTTTGCTGTAACCGGCAAAGTCCTGACAACAAGCGAACTGTTCCCGGACCGTTCACGGTGCGTAAGTCTTTGAAACCAATCAGTAGTTAAACTTTAATCCGAACTCAAAAAGCCGGGGTTGATTTCGGGTAGAAGTGACCTGCCCACCCGTAGCCAGGTTCACACTTGCGGCCGGATTGCTGAAACTCGGCGTATTCGTCAGGTTAAACACCTGCGCCCGGAAATCGAAGCTTCTGCTTTCACCGACACGAAAATTCTTGATCAATGACATATCCATCTGAATCAGCTTGTCTCCCCGCAGGATGTTTCGTCCCGCATTACCGTAGGTGTACAAAGAGGGCAAGACAAAGGTGTCAGCTTGGCCGGGGAGAAGTGCGCGACAGGTTGGATTGGAAGAGGTGTAGTACCAGCAATTCAAATCCCTCGGCACTATCGGGGGAGCAACGGCATCCGGCCGCTGCGACACGCCCGTGTTCGCCCGGTCCACATTGATATTTACGGAGTAGGGAACCCCGGCCTGCAGCGTATTGATACCCTGCCACTGCCAGCCCCCGGCCAGGAAATCCACCACTCGTGGCGCATGGGCGAGGAACTTCCGCCCTTTGCCGAACGGAAGTTCCCAAATATAGCTGGTCACGAAATTGTGAGGAACATCAAAGTCGCAGGGGCCATGGTTTAAATTGTCCAGATAGTAGGCTGCTGCGCCGCCTTCTTCGGTTCCCGGCCCATCCAGGCACTTTGACCAGGCGTACGACCCCAGCAGCGAGACTCCGGTGGCGAACCGCTTCTCAAACTTAGCCTGAAGGCTCTCATACGTGGTGGAACCGCCCCAGATCTTGTAGTCGAGCACTCCCCACTGAGGATATTGACGGCGAGCCTGGATATTGCCCGGCCCGGGAAGTGGAATGTTGTACTGAGACGAGTGCTGCGTATGTGTCCCTTTGTTGGCGACGTAGCCAATTTCGGCCGATATATTGCGTGCGAACTGGTGCTGCACGTTGAAGTTCCAAGTCTGGGTATACGTTGTGGCGTAATCGGTGCCGCCGGTGGAAATGCCGGGAGTCGCATTCGCGTCCACCAGAGATTGTCCCAGGAAGTAATTCGCCAGATTTCGCCGCGGCACAGGGGTGCTTGCAGTGGGTACATCATTATTAATAACCTGGAGCAGAACGAAGGGGGGCGTCCGCACCAGACCCAGCAATACGTTCGAGTCCGGGTAGACGTAGAAAATTCCGTAAGCGGAACGGATCACCCACTTGTCGCTGTTGAATGGCCGCCAGGCAAAGCCGAAACGGGGAGCAATGTCGTGATTGTTCGGTTTGCGGATGGACCAAGGCAGGTTCTTGTCTTCGCTTAATTCAATCAGGTTGCGGAACACCGGGTAGATCTGACTGGAGCCCGGTTGGGCGGTCAGATCCGGAGACCCGTTGATGCTGGGAATAATGACCTTGCCGGTAGCGAAATCGAAGGCATTTGTCTGACCCCGAATTCCGGCCAACATGGAGTTCAACTCCCATCGCATGCCAATATTCAGTGTCAGACTCCGGGTAACGCGGTAGTTATCCTGCCCGTTAAAGCTCCAGAAGTTGCCGGTGTTGCCGAAGATTTGAATAGGAGTGGCGCGCTGCACGCTGAAGGGGTAGCCCAGAAGGAAGTCAGCAAAGGCATCTCCCGTGTTTCCAGCGCTCTGCGGGTCATTGGTGTACCGGCCATCAAAATTAAACGTGCCTTGGGAGGCGTTTCCGTTCAGGAAGGCGCGGGCCTGATGCGTAAGCTGAGCCCCGAACTTCATGTCGTGATTGCCGCGGTTCCAGCTAACGGCCGCACGGTACTGGTAGGTTCGAATGCGGTTCGCTTTGGGACGGTTGTCCGTGCTGCCTGCCAAAGCCGCGTAACCTGAAAGGTTGATCAACGGCGCCGCCGGCTGCAGATTCGAAATGCCCTCGAACCCGGTGATACCCGCCAGTGAGACCACATCTTTGCCGTTGAAGGCACTGGCATTGAGGAAGTAAAAGAATGTCCGGTAGTAATTTCCGGCCACTTCGGCGCTGAGGTTCGGCGTGAATGTATGCAGGTAGCTCAGCCCGACATTTTGTGACCGGCTGCGAAGGGGATAAGAACCGAGACCAGGATAGGCGGCGGGATCGGACTCCGTATTGTTTGCATAGGAGTAGCGACTTACCAGGCTGTCCTTTTCGGTCAGCCGGGGCGATAACTTGATATCAAACTTATCGGTGTCCAGGGCGAGAGCTGGAGAATAAGCGTAGCGATTCGCCCCGCTGTTCGGAATCGGGAACAGGGTTTTAAAGAACAAAGCCTGCGGCGACAGCAGGTTCGCAGGGATCGTGTTGCCAGGAAATGAATCGCGGATGAACTGACCGGGCACTGCGGGGTTTGCGCGGGTCGAGAACGGATTGAAAAGGGCCCTGCCTCCGGCAAAATTTCCCTGCACCTGCTGCGCGGTAGGAACAACAGAGTTGATCGTGGTCCCCTGACGGGTGCGACCTCCCTCATAATCGGCAAAGAAGAAGATCTTGTCTCTCTTAATGGGCCCACCCAGCGTCGCTCCGAACTGGTTCCGTTTCAACGGCGGCACGATAGGCGAAAAGAAGTTGCGGGCCTGAACCTTCTCGTTCCGGATATACTCATACGCACTTCCGTGAAAGCTGTTTGTTCCGCTTTTCAGGACGGCGTTGATTACCGATGGCAACGCATACTCAGCGCTCATGCCGCCCGACAGCACCTTGAATTCCTCCAGAGCGTCCGTGGACGGGGTGATCGATGTGGCGCCGAGTTCGTATTCGGTGATATCAAAACCGTCCAGAAACCAGCCGCCGGCGAGGCGACTGCTGCCGCTGATGCGAAGTCCCACCCGGGTCGCCCGAATGCCTTGCCCTCCTGAGCTGATGTCGGAACCGCCCGGGGTGAATACCACTCCGGGTGTCAGCTGAGCCAGTTGCCAAAAGGCGCGGCCGTTCAGGGGTAAGCTGACGATTGCCTTATTCTCAATTACCTGGCCGACCGAGGAAGTGTCCGTCACCAACAAAGGTGCCGACGCGTCGACCGTGATCGTCTCGTTCGTTGAGCCAAGCGACATGACTATATCGATCCGCGCTTCCTGATCGACCTGCAGCACAATTCCCTTCAGCGACTTCGAAGCAAAGCCTGCTGCTTCTACGAGCATCGTGTACTCGCCGATTGGCAATTTGGCTACTGAATACTCGCCCTCCGGACTAGTCTGAGCAGTCCAGGACTGTGAGGTAGCAATATTCGTCACTGCGATTCTGGCAGAGGCGATGTTGGCTCCACTGGGATCGGCGACCTGACCAAGAAGGCGTGCGGTAGACTGCTGAGACCACGATGGAAAAGAGCAGCAGAGGACGATACACAACAGAGTGAAAGTTCGCATTTTTCTCCTGAGCGGCAAGCTGTGAACAGGATATTATCACTGGAAAGCGGATTTTGTTGGTGAACGTCCCGGTATTATCCTCGCGAACAGGTTCCGAACGGTCCCCAACAGTGCGGCATCTTCGATTTGAACGTCTCACCAGCCGACACAATACGCGCAATGTGAGGCCGACGTAACGTTTGGTTCCTCGCCGCGTGCCACGCGTGTCCTGCTCGGGTGTGCGGGTCAGTGTGATTCTCGAAAGCAGGGCGAGCACAGATCTTCCCGCAACGATGGCGACAGGCGCGGCTCCGGTGCCGCTCATCAGGGTTGCTGTTCCCGGCAAGGCCATCATCGCGAGGGCGACGGCGTCAGCGGGGCGGATTGCTTCTGCGAGCGCAACGCCACAAGAAAACCCGATTGCCAGCCACCAGGCAAAATAGTCGGGGTGACCGAGCATGCCTGGAGGCCGGGACGGTCACGGCGTTGCCCGTGTGCGCGCGGTAATTCGCTGAGGGCTGAAAGGGGTCGAAATCGAAGTACTGGCCAATGCCTACAGGGACGCGACGATCCCCGGCGACCACTGCGATCTGCAGGAACTGTCCAATACCTGGGGACGCAGACAAAAATTCGAGGCGATGAGCATTGAGACAACAAGCGTGAGAATGGTTGTCATCAGACCAAACTGGCGCCACATCTCGCGGAGCAAACTGATGCTCTGCGTTGCCACGATGGGGATACACTTCGCCCAGGCGGGACAGGGCAAAGAACTTTCGTCGCCGGTCGGACCGCTCTCTCCCGCCGTCGCGAATGGATGGTGCTTGCCACAAAGGAAGACTGGCCGAAATGCCGGTCGCGATTTCGTTCCATCGCCGGTATTTTATATGAATCTTCTCACATTATGCGTATCACGTTAGCACCCCAGCTGGCAAAAGTGATATGCTCGCGCCTGATCCTCGCGGAGGTGTGCATGGTTGTTTATCCGCTCTCGCAAAATGGTAAGGCGCTCTTAGTCGCGATATGTACCTTGACAGTGGGAAGAGCATGGGCACAATCTAATTTCGGTTCCATTTCCGGTGCCATAACCGATGCTTCAGGCGCCTCAGTACCTGCGTGTATGGTTACCGCAACGAACCCACAAACGGGAATGACACGCTCTGTCAACACGCAGGAAGGTGGTATTTATGTCTTCGCGGAATTGCCGGAGGGTACCTACAATGTCCGCGCCAGCAAGGCGGGCTTTCGGCAAATTGAGCAGTCCGGAGTGGTTCTGGATGCGGCGTCCCGACGTACCGTCAATTTCACACTGGAACTGGGAACATTGTCGGAATCGGTCTCGGTCTCTGCGGCTACAGACCAGGTGCAAACCGAAGCCGGGGACGTGAGCCATGTCATCTCCAGCCACCAACTCAGTCAGATCGCCCTGAACGGGGGCAACTACTCTCAACTCCTGAGGCTGATCCCGGGCGCCGTCGCCACTACTCTCGATCCCTTTGGCCTTGCTCTCTCCACTACCGGGCAACGTATCAATGGAATTCGCAGCGATTCCATCCTGTTCAGTGTCGATGGCGCTGAAAATATGGATAATGGCGGCAATTCCAACGCTGCCATAAATCCGAGCGCGGACGCCATCGCCGAAGTCAAAATCCTGACCTCCAGTTACAGCGCCGAGTTCGGCGGCCGCTCCGGCGCGCTCGTCAACGTGATCACCAAAAGCGGCACCCAACAGTTTCACGGCAGCGCGTTCGAGTTCCTTCGCAACGATCAATTGGATGCACGCACCTTTTTCGCTCGCCAGGTGGATCCTCTGCGCTTCAACGATTTTGGGTACACCCTGGGCGGCCCCGTCTTCATTCCAAAAAAATGGAACAAAGAGAAAGACAAGCTGTTCTTCTTCGTGAGCCAGGAATGGAAGTACACTCACACGGGCGCAACCCGACTGAACGTCGTCCCGACAGTCGAGGAGCGTAATGGAGATTTTCGCAATTCGTCGCTCGCGGCGCCGGTTGATCCTCTGACCAATCAGCCATTCGCAAACCGGATCGTGCCCGGTTCCCGTTTTTCCCACGATGGGCCCCGGTTGCTTCAACCACTCCCGGTCCCGAATTTCACGGGCCCCGGTGGAAACTACGCCGCTATCGGCCGCAGCCAGGTGGATCCCCGCGAGTTACTGCTGCGCTTCGATTACGCGCTCTCTCCGAAAACGCAGATCAGTTACCGATGGGCCCATGACGAATGGGATATTCTGGATGGTTTCCAGGGCAGTTCGCTCGGGATCGTGCCTGGCGGACGTCCCAGGCCAGCGTATGTGACTTCGCTTAGTATTTCGCATGTCTTCTCGCCAACCACTATTAACTTCTTCAGCTTTAGCCTGAGTCATGACATCATTGTTGGCAGTCCGCACAACGATGTCTTAAAGCGCAGCACGCTGGGGCTGACGTTCCCGGAAATTTATCCCGCCAACCGGTTCGGTGTAGGGCCGGACCTCAATATTTCCGGCTTCAGCGGTTACAATGCCGGAGACCGGATCAAGAAGAATAACAGCATCTTTCAATGGCGTGACGACTTCAGTAAAGTGATCGGTACCCACTCATTGAAGATGGGCGCCCAGATCACACGCAGCCGCACAGACGAAAATATTCGCTTCAGCGATGAAGGCGCAGTCACATTCTCCACGTCGGCGAAGAATACGACTAAGAATGTGATTGCCGACGTACTTCTGGGTAACTTCCAGAACTACACGGAATCTATTGCCGATGCCGACTACTGGGGCCGTTTCAATCAGATGGACTTCTATTTCCAGGACAGCTGGAAGGTGAATCGGCGCCTTACCGTGGAAATGGGAATCCGCTACAACTACATCCCTCCTTTCATCAACGCACTCGGCAATACCTCGAGTTTCGACCCGCTGCGCTACAGTTTGGCGAAGGCCCCGCAGATCAATCCTGCCGATGGCTCTGTCATCCCGGGAACCGGCGATCCTTACAACGGACTCGTCCTGTTCGGTTCCGGATTTCCACCCAAAGCAAAGGGACGCGTTCCCGCGGCTGACGATCCAAATCTCCAGCGGCTCTTTGTAGGTCTCCCGCAGGGCGGCTTTGCTACTAACCATGGGAACGTGGGACCTCGCTTCAGCTTTGCCTGGGATCCGTTCGGGCATGGAAGGACGGCAGTCAGGGGTGGTATGGGAATCTTTTACGACCGGATGCCGACCAACACACTTATCAATCCGAGCGGCAATCCACCATTCAACACCAATGCCAGCATTTTCGACGGCAACATTGATAATCCCACTGGAGGAACTGCCCGCGCGTTTCCCTCGACCCTGTCGATGCTGCCGCAGCTCATTCCGGATTCAAGTGTTATTTCCTATAATTTCGGAGTGCAGCACCAGCTTACGCGAAATATCATCATGGACGTCGGCTACGTAGGGAACGTTGGTCGCCATCTGGCCCGCACCATCAACCTCAATCAGTTGCCGGTAGGAACCCGCCTGAATCCTCCCAACAGCAACATAAATCAAAACGCGCTGAGACCATACCCCGGTTATGGCGCCATAAACGAGCTCGATCATAGCGACAATTCGAGCTACAACAGTCTGCAGATTTCAGCCAGCCGTCACATGCAGAACGGACTGTCGATGACCGCCAACTATACTTTTGCGCGTACGCTCGATACTTCTTCCGGTACGCCCCAGGATTCGTATAACGTGAGGCCCGATTATGGCCTGTCGTCCATCCACCGGGCGCACCTGTTCAATGTCAATTACATTTATGAACTGCCTTTCTTTCGCAAACACCCGAACGTGATTGTGCACACCGCCCTGGGCGGCTGGGTACTGTCGGGAGTGACAACTTATCAAAGTGGCGCGCCGAATACGGTCACGGTTCTGTCGGATGTGGCCCGCATCGGAGCCACATCCTCACGCGCGACGGTGATTGGCGACCCGAATCTGCCTGCCGACAAGCGTACGCTCGCCCGCTGGTTCAATACAGAGGCGTTCCTTCCCCCGGACAAAATGATACCAGGGCAGTTCGGTAACGCAGGCCGGAATATTCTCATCGGCCCTGGCTTCAGCGAATGGGACGTCGCTGCGATCAAGAACTTCGACTTCGCCGAGCGCGCCCGCGTTCAGTTCCGCGCCCAGGCATTCAACGTTATCAACCACCCGTCATTCACAGGCATCGATACGACGGTGCGTTTTGACAGTGCAGGGAAGCCGGCACAGACTTATGGAGCGGTCACCAGCGTGGGTCCTGCGCGAACCCTGGAGCTTGGCTTGAAACTGATTTTCTAAGATATCGAATGAAAAGAATAGTACCTTTGTCGATTGCGCTGCTCGCCATTGCCGTCGACGTTCACAATCAACCTCGCCCCGAATGGGTTCGGCACGTGATCGCCGAGGGCTTTCCCACCCAAACGGTCATCGCGGCAGACTTCACGGGGGATGGCCTTATCGACGTAGTCACCGGCGACATTACACCGGGCCATGAACGGACGATCCTGTATGTGGCTCCCGACTGGAAGCCTGTAGTACTCTACTCCGGCATTCGAACGATCTTCGGAGTCGCCATGGATGTAAATGGCGATGGTAAGCCCGACATCGTAGCGTCACGCTATCATCCGGGACTTATTTACTGGCTGGAACATCCCAAAGATCCAATTCACGACCCGTGGCGTTATCATGTGGCAGACGATTCGTCGCAGGGTGGTATCGACGGTGTTCACGGTTTGTCTATAGGAGATGTCGATCGCGATGGCAAGCCTGACGTGATCGCAAGCGGCGGGCAGCCGAAGGGCGCCTTCCCTGATTCGCTGGCATGGTTTCGCATTCCGCCAAATCCTGAGCAGGCTGCAACGTGGGAGAGATACATACTGGCCGATCGCGATGCTCCCGGGCTGAGTCACTATATCGGTTTCGGCGATGTGAACGGTGATGGCCGGCCGGATGTTGCCAGCGCCGCGAAGGATTCTGTGGGGGGCAACTGGTTCGCCTGGTGGGAGCAGGGTGTGGACGGACGGAAACCCTGGAAGAAGCACCTGATCGCTGAAAAGCAATTCGGCGCCACAAATATCCTGATCAGTGACTTGAATGGCGACGGCAAACCTGATTTCGTGGCGTCACGAGGGCACGGAAGCGGGATTACATGGTACGAGGCTCCAGCCTGGGCGCAACACGATATCAACAGCACGATCAAAGGCCCGCACGCACTCGCTGTCGGTGACATGAACGGGGACGGCAAACCGGACGTGGTTACGGTCGCGAAGGATTCACGGATCGCTGCGTGGTTCGGGAACGACGGCAAGGGCCACTTTCAGGAACACCGGATTGGCGACAACCAGTCGGCTTACGACATTCGGCTGGTAGACATGAATGCCGACGGCGCCCTGGATGTTCTGGTAGCGGGTTTCGAAAGTAACAACGTAATCTGGTACGAGAACCAGGTCCCGAAGCGAAGATAGAACGCGGCAATACAATATCCCCGATATAGAATGAGCCTGACGTCATGCGTATACCCCATGTTCTGATTGCGACCATACTGATTACGTCCGTGGGGAGCGGTCAGTCCACTCTCGGTCAGACCACCCTCGGTCAGACCACCAAAGACCCTTTTCCTTCGCCGATTCCCGCAACGGACGGCGTTATCCTGGTGAAGTTCGTTGAGTTTGCGGCAATACCCTTCCCTGGCGAGGAAGCACCGCGCATGATGCTCCTCGTCGACGAACCCGGCACAAAGCGCCTGTTCGTTCACACCATGCAGGGTCCGCTTTACTCCATCAGCTACGATGGCAAAACTGTTACCCGGTATCTCGATGTGAACGCAGCGAACTGGGGGGTGCCGGTCCAGTTTTCCAGTCACGATCGCGGGTTCCAGAGTTTTGCCTTCCATCCGCAGTTCAATCAGCGCGGAGCGCGCGGCTACGGCAAGTTCTACACCTACACCGATACGTCCAATATTACGCCGAAGGCCAACTTCCTGCCGAACGGCCCGGGCCACACGCACGACACGGTTCTGCTGGAGTGGACCGCTAAGAACCCCATGGCCGATAGGTATGACGGCGGTGCGCCACGCGAAATCTTCCGGACCGCCAAGGCCTTTCAGATTCACAACGGCGGACAGATTGCGTTCAATCCGCTGGCCAAGCCCGGCAGCGCCGACGACGGTCTGCTTTACGTCGGAGTGGCCGATGGCGGCAACGGCGGCGACCCTTATAAACACGCGCAGAATCTTTCCTACGCGTTTGGCAAGATTCTTCGAATCGACCCGCTGGGAACGAACAGCGCCAATGGCCAGTACGGCATTCCTTCGACAAACCCGTTCGTAAAGAATGTCAAATCGGGAACGCTCGGCGAGATCTACGCTTATGGCTGCCGGAATCCCCAGCGGTTCTCGTGGGACCCCAAGAACGGCAACATGTTCATGGCCGATATCGGCCAGGAGGTCGTAGAGAAGGTCACGTTGGTCACGGCCGGTGCAAACCTCGGGTGGAACATCTGGGAGGGGAGTTTCAAATATGGGCCTCGCGCAGTCGGCGTGGAAAACCGGCACGGCGATCCGGAAGTTACCTACCCGATTGTCGAGTTCGATCACACTGACCCGCTTCTTCAGCGAACTGTTGCAATCACGGGCGTTTTTGCCTATCGGGAAACTGCTATCAGACAGCTCACGAATAAGCTGATCTTCGGCGACAACCCCAGCGGGGAGATTTTCTATGTCGACGCTGACAACCTGCCCAAGGGCGGACAGGACTCGATTCGACGGATTCTGTTTGATGACAAGGGCACGACAAAGACGCTGCTCCAGCTCATCCAGGAGAAAATGCAATCACAGGGCAAGACCCCTCCAAAACGCACCGATATGCGGATCAATCCGGGCCCGCAAGGGAAGATTTTCGTTCTCAATAAATTCGACGGCATCATTCGGCTGCTCGTCCCGTGACCGGTTTGGGCTCACCGCAAAAGCACCAGGCATGCCCATCGCACCGCGCCTCAATTTTGTAATCGGACAACTTCGAGAGTGTCCAGCATACGTACTGAGCGCGCTTCAGCCTTGTCGTTCGGGCAAACGAGCCGGAAAGGCCCCTCGTAGCCAAATAACGGCTTGCCGTCTCGCTTATCGGCAATCAGTATAGATTCGTTGCCAAAAGCAGCATCGAGTTCGCCCAATGAAAAGACGACCTGGTACCCGTCTCGCGCCTTCGCCAGAACATAACTCGCCAGCG
>JAUZEU010000835.1 GCA_030838885.1 Bryobacterales bacterium
CTTCCCATCACCCACCGGGTCCCAGGCTAAACCTATGCGGGGCGCGAAATCCAGATAGCCTCCCTTTGCATAGGAAGCCGGAATTCCTGGATCCCCGTGATACATCAACCCGGGTGGCGCGTTTGTATACTGACTTGTCTTCTGGCCTGCCTTGAACGCATCCAGAGAGAAATACTGACCCCGTCCCGCTGCGTCGTGTTCCGGCAAAGACGGTTCCCATCGCACACCCACATGCAGATTTAGCTTCCTGGAAATCTGGATATCGTCCTGAGTATATAATCCGGCGTATTTTTCGCGTAACGCAATCTGAACGGGAAGGCCGTTGGAAAAGCTGCTCGGCCTCCCAATCAGAAAATCGGCAAGAGGATCATTGGACAGCGATCCGTTAAATCCCCATGACCCGTTACTGGAACTGATATTGATCTCATTCATCTGAATGGCGATGTATTCCGCGCCGAAAGTCATATGGTGCCGCCCCCGAATCACATCCAGATCGTCCGCGTAATGATACTGGTCCCGAATAAAGTACGCCGGAGCGTTGGAGCCACCGCCCATTGAGAAGTGGCTGGTCACAGATAAGTCCATGAAATGCGGATAGAAATTAAACATGTTTACGCCCAGCGAAACCGGGTTCGGCATGTCCTGGGAGACGGCGCGATGAATGGCCAGCCGCGCAAACGTCGCGTGAAAAGCATTTACAACGGTGGGACTGATGGTGAA
Organism: Bryobacterales bacterium; assembly: GCA_030838885.1. Taxonomy (GTDB): domain Bacteria; phylum Acidobacteriota; class Terriglobia; order Bryobacterales; family Bryobacteraceae; genus BOG-234. Next base: position 721 of record JAUZEU010000835.1, read on the forward strand.
CTGGTCTGCAAGGACAACGGATTGCATGCGCTCGGCGAGCCCGGATCGCGTAGTCGTGAGTATGTTGTTGGTGAAGTACGGTGGATTATCGTAGTCCGCGATGAAATAGCGTCCGTAAATAGTGTTCTTCGCACTTTGCAGCCAGTCTACGCGCCCGATGTACTGGTTCTCGTTATTTGGATTGGGAATCGAGTACGTAATCCGTCCGCAAGGGTCATTCGAAACAGGAATTACTTTCAGCAGGGCGAGCGCGGGCGGGCTAAAGCGGCTCGGGCTTATGAAGTTATTCAGAAACGGCTGGCCGGTCGAGGGGTCGTTCAGGGTTACCGGTTTTTTGTTCGATTGGCAGCCAGCAGATTCCACCGTGCTGAAGTCGCCGGTGAGCGTGTCCTGAGTGGGCACAAATGCGACGGATTGCGGTGGCGCGGTCCGTGTTCGTGTCGCCTGATACCCGGAAAATGCAAACAACCTGTCCTTCCGGACCGGGGCCCCGATTGTTCCTCCGAACTGGTTCCGGCGCAGCGTATCCTGTGTCGGCGCAAAGAAATTTCGGGCGTTGAAAGCACCGTTACGAATGAATTCGAAGATGTCGCCATGGTATTGATTCGTGCCTGACTTCGTAATCACGTTGACCACAGCCCCGGGATGCAAACCGTACCGGGCGGAAACCCCGCTCGTCTGCACACTGAATTCCTGCAATGCGTCCGGGAAAGGAAAGGGCAGGTTTACGTTCGAGTGGGAATCGTTATGATCGCCGCCATCCAGCAGATAATTGTTGCCGTTGATTTGACCACCCGCAACCGAAACGCCCACAGCACTCGCATAGTCGTGAGTTGTCACGACGCGGCTGGAGGCGTTTGGGGGCATCGCGGCGCCGCCGGAAAGAATGATCAGGTCTGTTGCCTGACGCCCGTTGAGAGGGAGATCGATAATTCGCCGCTGGTCCACCACCTCCGAGATGGATGTGTCCTGCGTCTCGACCATGGCTGCGTTGGCCGATACCCGGACCTCCTGGGAAACGGACCCTACCTGAAGCACAACGTTGATCTGAACATTATTTCCCACCTGCAGAATAATTCCAGTCTGAATATAGCTTTTAAATGCGGGAGACGTAACCTCCAGAGTGTAAGGGCCCACGGGAAGATCCGGGAGCACATATGAGCCATCGCTTCCACTTACCGTTCGCCGCAACTGTCCCGTCTCCGCCTGTGTTGCTTTGATCTGTGCGTCGGGGACGACTGCTCCGCTCCCATCTGTAATCGAGCCGCGCACGACGGCGCTTGCAACCGCTTGTGCCCTGAGCTCTGCTGACGCGAATAAGAGAATGCACGCAAAGGCACATAGAACCGCAATGTTCTTCGTGTGGTGTCTCGCCACGTCACAAGCCGGGCTGGAAGTTCGTCGCACTGAGAGTGAAACATCCGCTGCGGTGGCTCGGGTCCTGCGGAACGCATTCAGCACTGAGTGCAAAGTGAACGCACGCGTAAGTTGCATTTCGGCTCCTGTCAAGCGCAAATATGACGTGAAGTATATACCAAAGCCGTGCCAATGTCGGATACTTCGGAGAGTAATAGCACGCATTTTTCGTCATACGACTTTTGTCACTGGCAAGCTGCCAATCCTACTCTCGGACTCCGGCGGGCGCCGTAGACACAAGTGGATGCCTTTCCGGAAATCCGTTGCTGAATCGTGCAATAAGGTGCGTGACCAGACCATAGGGCATCTGATAAGATCCTCGCAAGAGAGTCAGCCCTGTCAGAGTGGCTCATCAAGACATCTCAGAATTTTCAACAGGGGAGCATATGGCCCGTACATTCAAAGAGCTTTTGGCTGTTACCGCGCTTGTAGTCGCTTGTTGGGAGACAGCCACTGTGCGGGTACGAGCGGCGGAAAGTAACTATCGACTGGTCGAAAACTGGGCCCAATTCCCGCCTGGCGTCACAAAATGGGGAGCGGCGACTGGCGTGGACGTTGACGGGCAGGACAACGTGTACGTATTGCATCGCAACGAATCGATGCCAATCATGGTCTTTGACCGCAATGGGAAATTCCTCCGGGCCTGGGGTAAGGACATGTTTAAGACGACGCACTTTTTGCGCGTGGATCCTTCCAGGAATGTCTGGGTCACTGACCGCGGCGACATGCAGGCATTCAAGTTCGATCCCGAGGGAAACCTGCTGATGACCATCGGCAAAAAGGGCGTCCTCGGCGACAACGAATCGCATGACACCTTCAACGGCATGGCCGATCTTGCCGTGGCCAGGAACGGCGACATCTTCATCGCCGACGGCGAAGGGCCCAACACGCGCGTCGTGAAGCTGTCGAAGGACGGCACGTTCATCAAGTGGTGGGGCGGCAAGGGCACCGGGCCGGGGGAGTTCGACATGCCCCATAGCATCGCGATCGACTCGAAGGGCCGCGTCTATGTGGCGGATCGG
>JAUZEU010000836.1 GCA_030838885.1 Bryobacterales bacterium
GGCATGACGACAAGATCGCTCGCAATTGACCGCGTGTTGCGCGAAGCGCTCCAGTTCTGTGATCGCGAGGCCTGAATATTTGCCCGCTCCCGAGACGCGAAAAAGCTCATCCATAACGAGGCCTGAACACAAAATCCGCCGCGACCCACCAGAGCTTGACTCTGATATTCCAGAGCCGTACTCTTTCCCGGTACGCTGTCTCAACTTCTTCAGGGAGGGGTGATTCAATGAAGTCTCTCGGAACCGCCATGTCGCGCGCGATCTGGCTTTTTGCCCTTACACTTGCCTTACTTGCTCAGCTAAACACCGCTGACATACTTGGAACCGTAACTGACCCGGCCGGCGCAGTGATGCCGAATACCAAAGTCACGATTGTTAACAAAAACACTGCGGACACCCGCACCGTTCAAACGGAGAGTTCCGGCGACTACGTCGTCAATCTTCTGCCCTCCGGAACCTATTCCGTCACTATCGAGGCTCCCAGTTTTAAGCGGTACATCTCGACTGTGACCCTGGTCGCGGGAGACCGCGCCCGCATTGATGCTCAGCTTCAGGTCGGTGACACCACTCAGACCGTCGAAGTCAGTGCCACCGCGCCCGCCCTGCAAACGGATAGCTCCACGCTCCGCGATACCGTGTCCGCTCAGGCCGTGCAGGACCTCCCGCTCAACGGACGTAACTTCGTGACCCTCGTCCAGACAACGGTAGGCGCCGCCGCCGCTCCGTCCAATTCGATCATCGGCGGCACCCGCCCCGACGAACGCCGTCAGACCGCTGGTGTCGTCGCCAACGGCATGAACGAAACGTTCAACAACCACCTCGTCGACGGCATGGACAACAATGAGCGTGAACAGTTCTCCATTCTCATCAGACCCTCCATCGATTCAATTCAGGAAGTCAAAGTCGACACTAACGCCTTCCCCGCGGAAGTCGGACGCGCCGGTGGGGCAGTCGTTAACCTGATCACGAGATCAGGCAGCAACACCTTCCACGGCGGCGTCTACGAGTACTTTCGCAACGACAAACTGAATGCCAACGACTTCTTCGGAAACGCCGGCGGCATCGGCCGCCCGGAATTCCGCCAGAATCAATACGGCGGAAGCCTGGGTGGCCGTATCGTCAGGGACAAGACCTTCTTCTTCGGTGATTGGGAAGAACTCCGCCAGATTCAGGGCAAGAACACCGGCCTCCTCGCCGCCCCCACTGCTTATCAACTGGCGCACCCCGGAGACTTCTCCGACGCCGGCGGCCCGGTCATTGCTCCGTCGCTCCTCGATCCGGTCGCGGTGAAATATCTCGCGCTCCTCCCGGCCGCGAACATCCCCGGTGCCCCGCCCACCGCGAACTATACAGGAAATGTCAATAACCAGTACTATGCCCGCACAATCGATGCCCGTATCGATCATCGGTGGTCCGATAAGGACAGCTCCTTCGGGCGCTTTAGCTACAATCCCACGACCACTGTTTACCCGACCCTTTATCCCAGGGTGAACGGCGTCAATCCTGGCAACGGCATCTATCCCGGCAATTCCACCGGCGATGCACAGTCCTACATGCTCGACCACGTTCACGTGTTCAGCCCCACCGTCGTTCTGGAAGTCAAAGGCAGCTTTACCCGGCTGAACATTGCAACCCTCTCCGCCAATCAGGGGAGCAATCTTTCCGATAAGTTCGGCATCCCCGGCGCCAATGTCAACAAAGACGTTTCCGGCCTGCTGAATGTCTCCATCAACGGGTACACCGGTCAGGGAAGCTGCAACTCGCTGGGTGACTGCACCTCCGTCCCCATCTATGACATCAACAACGTCTTCCAGGAAGAAGGCATCCTCACCTGGACGAAGGGCGCCCATAACATTAAGTTCGGTGGCGGTATGATCCGCCGGCAGCTCAATTACTACCAGGTCCCGAACGGCACCGGCCAGTTTACCTGGTCCTCCAACACCGCCGGTTCCCCACCTAACAGCCTTGCAAACTTCCTGCTGGGAGTTCCCACCACCATTACCCGCCAGCTGACCCTCTATCACCAGTACTATCGGACTGCGGAGCCCCACTTCTTCGTTCAGGATGACTGGCATGCCACTCGCAGGCTGACCCTGAACCTTGGTCTGCGCTGGGATCATATCGGTCAGCTGCAGAGCGCCGTCGGCCAGCGCTCGAATTATCAGCTCGATACGAATACGTTCTGCATCGGGCAGGCGGCTTGTGTGCAACCCAACTGGACGCAGTTTGCTCCCCGCCTGGGCTTTGCCTACAATGCCGGTAAGGGCCTGGTAATCCGTGGCGGCGCCGGCATGAGCTACTTCGCACAGGATTACGCGTCGGGTTCCCTGAATCTTTCCAACCCGCCATTCGTGACGGTGAACTTCACCTGTCAGCCTGCGGTAGTCGGCGGGCTCGCGTGCCCTGCGGGTATTGGCAGGCTGAAGGACGGTCCGCCGCCGATCCAGGTTCCCAACATTGCGGAAATCCTTGGTCCGGTAAAGGCAGGTCTCCCCACTGGCCTGGTCTCCCACTCCAACCATTACCCGGCTGCTCACATGATGCAGTGGAACCTCACTGTACAGAAGCAAATCGGGGAGAACGTGATCACTATGTCCTACGTCGGCATGCTTGGCCGCCATCTGCAATGGGCTCAAACCGTCAACACGCCCGTTCCCACCGGCAGCGCGGTTCAGCCGAGCTTCATTCGCTCTGCAGCCATTCCCAACGTTCAGGGTATTACGCTCCACACCACTGGCGCGGGCAGTGCGTATAACGCCGCTCAGTTTGTTTTTGAGCGCCGTTATTCGAAGGGCCTCACGGTCAACGCCAACTACGTCTTCGCGCGCAACCTGACCCACCTGGTGGATAACGGCGAGCAGAATAATACGCTCTCCAACAATCGTCAGTACGACTGGGGCAACTCGGGCATCGGCTTCAAACATAAGATAAATTTCCGCCTGAACTACGAGCTTCCCTTCGGTAAGAATGCGGATGGCCTGAAGAAGCAGGTGCTCGCCGGCTGGCAGATCAATACCATTACCTTCTGGCAGTCCGGTGAACCGTTCACCGTGTTTGATGGCCAGAATCTGATCAACCTGCCAAACACCACACAGGACCGTCCCAACCAGATTGCGGGCCAGAGTTGTACGGTTGACAATCCGTCAATCAGCAACTGGATCAATTTCAATGCGTGGCAGCAGCAACCAATCGGCAACCCCGGCAACGAGGGTGCCCGCCAGTGCTATGGTCCTCACTGGAAGTCGGTCGATTTGTCCATCTTCAAGGACTTCAACGTCACGGAGAAGGCAAAGCTCTCCTTCCGCGCCGAAGCTTACAACCTGTCGAACACGCCGAACTTCGCCCTGCCGAATAACATAATCTCGTCCTGGACGGTTTCGCGTCAGCCATCCGGCATTCCCACTCGGGCGGCTGCCTTCGGACAGATCACCGCAACGAACATTGGCTTCACGCCCCGCGTGATGCAATTCGCGCTAAAACTAACCTTTTGACCGGAAGGTAGTTCCGAGCCAGGACAACGCCGCTGCCCGGCCCGACCGCCGGGCAGCGAAGAATTGCCACGTGATAGCCAAGTTAAAATATTCCGTCCAGGGAAACGTTGTTCTCCCTTTCAGAACGACTAACGCGCGGGTATCGGTGTGCGGCGGAGGTGGCTCGGCAGATTATTCAAGAGCAGGTCTTGGCGGGCGGCGATGCGCTGGCGTGGGGGGATCGGGAGAAGTATACGCGGCTGGTGCTGGACTCTGCGGTTGCAGAGTATCTGGAGAATGGCACGGATCGCAATTTTAAACGGATGCCCAAGGTGTTTACACCATCAACGGTGTCGTGTTCGGGCTGTACCGATCACGATGGCTTCCAGGGCGCCTCGGCGGATATCCTTTGCTTCCGGCATCGTGTGGCTGTGGATCTCGGCCAGGAGTATAAGAAAGCAATCTTGAGTTCAGCGCAGGTTAGAACGCAACGCACGAACAACCTTGCGATAGACTCTCGATTGACATGGGAATGCTCGCCGGCTTGATAATCACTGTTGTTTTCAACATGCAGGCACAGGAACCCGCGGAGGCGGCTGCATTGCGGGCCTCGGTTGCAATCGCGCCGCGTCTGATGGTTTCAAAGACCGAAGTGAAGTTACAGGCTCCGTCGGCCGGGTGGATGATCGGATATCCGTCATCTGTTGCGATAGATAAAGAGGGCACGATCTATGTCCTGCAACGGGATGATACGGCTGATCCCGTGATTGCGGTCGATCGCGACGGGCGCGTGTTGCGGTCGTGGGGCAAGGGTCTCTTTAAGATTCCGCATGCGATTCGTATCGACGCGCAGGGCAACGTTTGGACCGTGGATGCCGGGAATTCGATGGTCTACAAGTTCACGCCGAAAGGCGAGAAGCTGATGGAGATTTCGGTCGGGGAGCAACCCGAGGGGAAGACCGCGTTCACTGGCACGACTGATATTGCGTTTGCGCCGAATGGTCATTTATATATTTCGGATGGCTACGGGAATGCGCGCGTGCTGGAGGACACGGCGGATGGGAAGCGATTAAAGCAGTGGGGGAGTGCCGGCAGCGGGCCGGGACAGTTCCGGCAACCGCATGGGATCGCTGTCGACGATCGGGGCACTGTTTATGTAGCCGACCGGCAGAATGGGCGGCTGCAGCGCTTTGATTTGAACGGGAAGTATCTGGGGGAGTGGGACAACCTGGGGATGGTGACTACGGTTGCATTTCGCGATGGAGCGCTATGGATCGGAACTCAGTTGCGGAGTGAGCCGACCAGCGCGGATGGATGGTTGATGAAGATTGACCGGAAGTCCGGGAAGATTTTAGGGTATGTGGAGTCTGCGCATGGGCACCATGTTTTGAATGTTGCCGCCAAGGGTGAGTTACTTTCGGGGGCTCGGCCGGATACTGTTCTTTGGTTCAGGGATTCGGTGAAGTAGGGTGAGCCGGGCGAAGTGTGAACGGATTGGCATAACCTCATCTGCGAGGTGTGCGCAGCGGTATCGGCAAATGTTCATCACCGAAGACGCGACCGGGTATCGCGTGTCCTTTTACCGCGTTCAGCGCCGCGCGTCGCTTACGCAGCGGAAGCCTATGGTGGGGCTGCGTTCGGCCTGGCGCGCCCAGCTTCGGTAGGAACTGGTGAGGAAGAGCGGGGGGACGTCGAACCACGATCCGCCACGCAGCACCCTGTATTGGCCGGTTTCCGGGCCTTTCGGATTGTGATCGGGAGCGTCCTGGTAATAATGCTGGCCATACCAGTCTGAGCACCACTCCCAGACGTTGCCGATCATGTCGCACAGGCCCACCTGCGATTTCGTTTTGCTGCATACGGAGCGCGGACCATCCACCTGATTGAAGACCGCTTCTTTTGCACTAATCTTCGGTTCATCCGGCGAGCCGCTGCGGGCGGCGTGTTCCCACTCTGCTTCAGTCGGCAGCCGTTTGCCTTCCCAGGCGCAGAAGGCTGTAGCATCGTCCCAACTCACATCGGTTACCGGGTAAGCTTCCTTGCCTTCCGGGAGTTGGCCGGCACGCCAGTTGTAGGGAGTGCGATGACCGGTCGCTTTCACGAACGCGGCGAATCGTGAGTTAGTGACTTCCGATTCATCCATGTAGATGGTGTTAACGGTGATTGCGCGGACCGGCAGGTCGTCTTTTGCGGGGTTCGGGTACCACTTGACATCGTAGTCCGGCCAGGCGAAAGTGCGGCCTCGCTGGAACTCGCCTCCGGGGATTTCCACCATTCCGGCGGGAGTGGCGGCAGCGATCGGGAAAACACAGAGCAGCAGGGTTGCGACACAGAAAAGACGCGGCCGGGGGTCCGCGTGTCCCGAGTTGCTAACCATAGATGGCGGTCAGTTCGTCTGTCGGGATATATCCGTTCGCTCCGAGTGGGTCGACGTAGGTATAGGTGCGCCCTGAGGGCGTGTTACGAACTTCCTTCGACCAGTCGATGCCGAGCGCGGAGTAGATGGTGGCCATCACGTTCTCGATACGCGGCTGTTGCTTGTGATTCCAACCAGTCTCGACACACTTGGCGCCATCTTTATCGCTGGCGCCGATGATCGCGCCGCCTTTCACCCCCGCACCCGCAAACATGGCCGGGAAGCAGTGCTTGTGGTGGTCCCGGCCCGCCATAAAGTTGAGCGGCCCCGGAGTGCGCCCGAATTCTCCCATGCAAACCACAAGCGTTTCATCCAGCAGCGTTTTGCCCTTTGCGGAAGGTGAAGGCGTGGCGGCGAGGTCCTCAATCAGGCTCGCCAGAGCCGGATCCATTTCTTTAATGAGGACGTAGTGATTGGTCTTCGCGGAAGTGGTCCAAATCTCGCGATGGTGAT
>JAUZEU010000837.1 GCA_030838885.1 Bryobacterales bacterium
TTCTTCGACATTTGCATCTGGATTCCACCGGCCCCCGCAATCTGGAGAAGTGGGCCGCGATGCTGGATCGCATGCAGAACCCGGCGGATGTAGTCGATATCGCTTTAATCGGTAAGTACGTCGAGTATGAAGACTCCTATAAAAGCCTGAAGGAAGCCCTGCTGCACGGCGGTATTCATCACAACGTGAAGGTGAACATTCACTGGATGGAAGCCGAGAGCTTCGAAAAAGGCAAACTGCATCGGGAACTGGAAGAGTACGATGGCATCCTGGTGCCCGGCGGCTTTGGGAAACGCGGTATCGAGGGCATGATCAATACCATCGAGTTCGCGCGCACTAAAAAGGTGCCCTATTTCGGCATCTGCCTGGGCATGCAGACTATGGTCATCGAGTTCGCGCGCAACGTTTGCGGGCTGATCGGAGCGAATTCCACTGAATTCGACCCCGCCGCTCCCCAGCGCGTCATCTACAAATTGCGCGAACTGAAGGGAATCGATGAACTGGGCGGCACCATGCGCCTGGGCGCATGGCCCTGTGTTCTGAAGCCGGCAAGCTTTGCGCATAAAGCGTATGGCACGGAAGAAATCAGCGAGCGCCATCGCCATCGGTATGAGTTCAACCGGGAATTCGAACAGGTCCTCACGTCACATGGCCTCAGGATTACCGGCGAGACTCCCAACGGGACTTACGTCGAAATCTGCGAGATTGAGGACCACCCGTTTTACCTCGGCTGCCAGTTCCACCCGGAATTTAAATCGAAGCCGCTGGAGCCGCACCCGCTGTTCAGTGCTTTCGTGGGGGCGGCGCGGAAGTACAGGGCGCATCGGATTGCGGTGAAGGAGGCGCCGCTGCTTCCCGAGCCGGAATTTCGGGAGCAGTCGTGATTGCGTTTTCGGATTTTCAAAACCCTGCCAGCCTGGTTCTGATGGCCGGCCCCTGCGTGATCGAGAGTGAAGAGCATGTTCACCGGATGGCCGATGCTATTTCGGGCATTGCTCAGACCGAGGGGTTTCCCTACATATTTAAGGCTTCATTCGACAAGGCCAATCGCACCAGCCTGCAGGGGTACCGCGGCCCCGGCCTTGCGGAAGGCGTGCGCATCCTGGGCGGGCTGAAGAAACGCGGATTTTCGATTGTGACCGACATCCATGAGGCGGCACAGGCAGCCCCCGTAGCTGAGATCGCGGACGTCCTGCAGATCCCGGCATTTCTCTGCCGCCAGACAGACCTGCTTCTCGAAGCGGGCCGGACCGGCCGCATCGTCAATATAAAGAAGGGCCAGTTCGCCGCCCCGCATGACATTCACCACGCGGCGGACAAGGTCGCATCCACCGGCAACACGAAGGTCGTGCTGACGGAGCGCGGTTCTTCGTTCGGTTACAACAACTTAGTGGTCGATATGCGCGGGCTCAGGATTATGGCAGACGCGGGTTGGCCGGTTGTATTTGATGCCACCCACAGCGTGCAATTGCCCAGCGGGGGCGGGGGAGTCTCGGCGGGGCAGCCGCAGTTCATCGAGCCACTCGCGTCTGCGGCCGTAGCGGTCGGCGTCTCGGGAATCTTTGTGGAAGTGCATGATCACCCCGAAAACGCGCTTTCCGACGGCCCGAATGCCTTAAGGCTCAGCCTGCTCCCGACATTTTTAAGCAAGCTACGCCGAATTCACCAGGCCAGGTGAGCATGGGACACGACACCGGGACGCGTCTGGCCGCGAACGGAATCCTTCCACGTTCCAACAGGTTCTCGCGTCATAATTAAGAAAGTGAGCCGAACTATGTTTTCTGCTGGGTTTTTTGCCGGGTCTCCCGACCGCAAGCGCCGCCGCAAAGCCGGCTTCTCCCTGATCGAGTTGCTGATCGTCATCGCGATCATCCTCATCATCCTCGCGGTCGCCTTGCCAAAGCTCACCAAAGCGCGCACGTACGCCCAGGAAATGGCTGCCGTGAAAGCGATCACCACCATCCACACGGCGGAAACCCAGTACTATTCCCAATACGGCCAGTACGCGACATCTCTGACGCAACTCGGGCCCCCGACCAGCGGCGCTGCCGGGCCGAACGGCGCGGAACTGATCGACCGTGATCTCGCCACCGGCGAAAAGGGCGGCTTTAAGTTCGTCCTCCAGCCGACCCAGACTGGTTATGCTCTTGCCGCAAATCCGATCCAGTTCGGCACATCCGGAACGCATACCTATTTCTCTGACCAGAGCATGTCGATTCACGCGCACAACGGTCAGGAACCGGCCACGGCGAATGATCCGCTCATGGGCGAGACTCAGAGTCAGCAACAGCAAACACAAGCAAAATAACCTTCATATGTTGCCCCCGCCCCCGGAACATGGAACAACTGGTGCGCTGCCTCGAACGGCAGTTTGGGCCAGTCGACCTGTTTCCGGATGATGGCTATACAAAGTTGAAGGTAGCCGGGCTCGCCCTTACGTTCCTCGAAGCCGAAAAGCTCTGCCTCGGCGAGACCACGCTGGAAGCTTTACAAAAGGAAGCCTGCAGGAGTTAACGGCTCTCTCGACCACGGGGGCGACACGGCAGCGTTTTGCAGACTATCCCTGCACCGGCTGCAGCCGGATCCCGAACTGACTTTCCAGATTATAAACTACCCCGTGCACCGTACCCGCCCCATTCGCAATGGTCAGCTTGCGCCTTCGAACATCTTCCACGAAGGTCGGATTCGCCGCCTCAGCCTTGCGATTCGCAATTGACCGGAGCCGCAATACCTCCCCGTCCATTGGCGCGACGCCTGCCGGAATAGCGGCAAAGTCGGCGCGAATCTTCGCTTCCACCGCGCTTGTGACCGCCCCATTCTGAACGAGAATGTCGAACATGAGCGCGAGCGCCCGCTCCGTCGCCACCCCGAAGCGCTTGCACATCGCAACAGCATCCTTATGGAAGCATTCCGCCTGCGCAAGTTGAATAGCCTGGAACTCCGGCGTCTGCCCAAGCGCAAAAAAACGGCTGTTCCAGGGCTCTGCAAGAGCCCGCCCGGAAGCATCCTGAATCCCATGGCACCACTGAAGCTGGTCTGCCTTCTGCAACGCCAGCATCTTGCCAAATACCTCGCAACCATCTCCAAATACGGACTGCACAACGTCGGCGTGGTTCGTCGCCAACAGATGGAACATCGGCTGCAAAGTCCCCTGCCCGATATTCCACTGCAAAGCGCCAAAGCTGAAGCCCTGGCCATCGAAGTTACCCGCCAGTCCGGAAAAGCAGTCAGGCGGACCCTTGCTGGTCTCGAATGATCCGGTCAGAGCAAGACAGCGCTTCGCCATTGGCTCCTCGGCCATATTGAGGGGAAACAGCGTTGTCATCGTTTTCGGGCCAACCACCCCGTCCGCGGGAAGCGCATTGTTCGCCTGAAAAGTTCGGACCGCACTCTCCACAGCCGGGCTGTACCTTCCGTCAATCGGACCGGAATATATTCTCAGCGCAGTGAGTTTTTGCTGGAGCCGCTCCACATCCGGGCCGCCCGAGCCAAGTCTGAGATCCATGTATTACACCTGTGTATAATCCCACAATTCCAAGGTAAACAGCTCATCGTTCCCATGGACGTGATATCGGAATTATTGCAAAATGAGCACACATAAACTATGGCTAAAGGTCTTGACGCGCTGCAGCACATCGTCGTGCTGATGATGGAAAACCGCTCCTTCGATCATATGCTGGGGGGCCTGAAGGCACAGGATCCCCGTATTGACGGGCTCACCGGCACGGAAACCAATCCGGATACCACAGGAAAACTGATCCCCGTTCGTCCTGTCGCGCAATATCAAAGCCAGCTTTATCCGGATCCCGGCCATCATTATCCTGACGTGGATCTGCAGTTGTATCGCGGAAATCACAACGGCCAGCCCTCTATGCAGGGCTTTATCGAGGCATATTATCAGCAGCGAAATGACGTGGAACATTCGCACAACATCATGAATTACTTCACGCCGGAACAGCTGCCTGTGCTGTCCACTCTGGCACGGAAGTTCGCGGTGTTCAACGGTTGGTTCTCCTCCATCCCCGGCCCTACTCTGTGCAATCGCGCCTTCGCGCACTTCGGCACTTCCTTCGGTAACACAGGCATGGGCGTGAACTACCTGAATGAGCCCATATCCAGCGTTTATGAGCGCATGCTGAAGGCAGGCAATTCCGCCAAAATCTACTACTTCGACCAGCCCAGTTCCACGCTCGGTATGGCCTTTCTCCTGAAAGACCAGCCCCGGCTCTTCGGCACCTTCGAGCAGTTCCAGGCCGATTGCAAGGCTGGAAAACTCCCTCAATACAGCTTTCTCGAGCCAAATTATACCGACCACGGCGCGTTTCTGGCTTCCGACCAGCATCCCGACCACGACGTACAGGCAGGCGAAGATTTCATCGGTACCGTGTACAACCTGATCCGCGCGAACCAGACCTTATGGGAATCCACTGCGCTGCTGATCGTGTATGACGAGCATGGCGGGATCTATGACCATGTTCCTCCACCCGCATGCGATGCCAACGCGCCCGATGGCTTTACCGACAAAGAGACGGGCTTTAAATTCGACAGGCTGGGCGTGCGCGTGCCCGCGATTCTCGTCTCTCCCTGGATCGCCGAGGGCACTGTAGTCGATGGCAGGGTTTTTGAACACGCCTCGATCCCGGCTACGGTGACCAACCATTTCATCGGCGCCAATTACGATCCCCGAACCGCGCGCGAGAAAGCGGCGTCCACTTTTCTCGATGTGCTGTCGCTCGATGCGCCGCGAAAGGACGCCTTCTATTTCGCTGTGGGAAATAGTGCGAGTACTCATGCCCACTTTGGCGCGGCGGCCCTGGGCAGCTCAGATATGATCCCGGTTGGTCAGCCTTCCGCCAAAGCGAGTGATCCGGACCGGCCAATTTCATTGCTCCTGCAGGAACA
>JAUZEU010000015.1 GCA_030838885.1 Bryobacterales bacterium
CTCTGGATACCCACTACGAACATCTTCAGGCGGGCATGCGGGGACTGTTCGATGAACTCGGCATCGCCGCATAGGGAGGCGACCAGATCGACAACTGTTTTGTTATTTGCTGCGCTAAGCGCCTATAAGCCATTCGCCTGCGGTATCGTGATGCATCCCACCATCGACGGCTGCATTCAGCTGAGCCGCGAAAATCATCTCGCGCCGGACCAGATTGCCGGTATCGAACTGCAGGTCAATCCTCTCGTACCGGAATTGACCGGCAAAAAGTCTCCCGAGACCGGTCTTGAGGGCAAGTTCAGCATTTACCATGCCGCGGCCGTTGCCATCGTCGAACAGGCCGCGGGCGAACAACAGTTCAGCGACCGGGCCGTGCGCAATCCCGCTACGGTGGCGTTACGACAACGCGTCACAGCCACGGTGGATTCGAAGGTCGCCGAAGACCAGGTACGCATTCGCATCATTCTCAAAGACGGGCGCACGCTCGACAGATTTGTCGACCACGCCGTGGGCAGCCTGGCACATCCCATGACGGATGCCGATCTCGAGAACAAATTCTCTGGCCTGGCCGACGGCATTCTGCCGCACAATCAGATACGCAGCATCCTGGATCTCTGCTGGAAGATTGCCGAACTGCCTGACGCCGGAGCACTGGCGCGGGCGGGGCGGGCGGTCTGATTCGGCGACCGCCCTGGCTTGTCGTGACGGGCCTTACTGGTTCAGTCCGAAGGACAGGATACTCTGTCCTGCCGCGACGGCGATGAACTGCTGGCCGTCGAACTCATAGGTCATCGGCGATGCCTTGAGTGCCGCGCTCGTTTCGAATTGCCACAAAATGCATGGAGAAACACACCTCACAAAGATGGACGTGGCACGCACAGGTGATTCCGTCACGGTCAGCGCGATGCTGCTGATCGCACGTTACGCAGCTTCCATGACATGGCATCAAATGGGTTTTGCGGGCCCACGCCTGTCGTGCAGACTCGCCCTGGGCGCATACGACTTCATCAACATGAACAACACGGCGGGGCAGTAGCGGGAGCAGGAGGCCTTTCGGTTCTTTCACATTGCGACACCGATTCGGATACGATAGTCTCCTGCAACGGGTCGGCCCCAGGAGACATTTCCGCGATCAGGTGGCAGAGCGCAGCCTGTATGGGTTCATCAGGGACATCGTATGCAAGTCAATTCAGCAGTTCGGCGGGCAAAGTACCTTTCGGTCATCGTTCCTGTCGCGGCGGCCCTTGTGGTTCTCCACTTAACGGCACAGGGACCGCCACCGAGTTCGCAAGCGAATACCAGCGCCGCGCTTTCGCGAGCGGTCGGTCCGTTTATCAGGCAGAACTGTCTGCAGTGCCATAACTCCAGCCTTCCGTCTGCCAATATCGATCTCGGGCAACTGCTGGCTCTGCTCGACTCTTTGGCCCGGCGTCATGATGTCTGGCAGAACGTGGCCTATCAAATTCGGGTGGGCTCCATGCCTCCGGCCGGGACGCCCAAACCTGCAAAAGCGGATGCCGATGCCGCACTCGAACTGATCGGCAAAGCCTTGGCAGCGACGCCGGCAGCAACGGCCCCGACCGTGACCCGGAAGGTGGCCTCCTCCACCCCGGACTGGCTCACGTTCAGCTACGATCCGGAGCGAACGGGGTGGGATCGCGCCGAAACAAAAATATCTAAAGCCACCGCTTCGGGTATCCGGTTACTCTGGAGACTTCAAACCGACACGGTGCCTGTTCCGGTCAATCGCTATGAGACACTCACGGATCTGGTGGTGGCCAATAACGTTCCCACTCGCGGTGGTCTTAAGCAGATCGTCTTCGCCGGCAGCCACGACAATACCCTGTACGCGATCGACGGCGAAAGAGGCACAGTCCTCTGGAAGCGGACCTATCCGAATACCGAGAAACCTCCGATGGCAGCCAGCGGCAACTGTCCGAACAACATGAATGCTACGCCGGTGATTGACCGGCAGAGCGGAATCATTTACTTCCTGCCGACTGACGGCAAACTACGCGGCGTAGCCATTTCCGACGGCGAGGATAGGTTTCCCGCCACCAGCATTGTGCCGCCCTATTCACGGAATTTCAGTCTGAATCTGTCAGACGGACGTATTTTTACGTCCACGGCCCGTGGCTGTGCGAACGCGATATCGGAGGTAGTTGGAATCTCGGTGAACTCCCCCGACCACACGATTTCCCACTTCTATACCAGTCCAGGAAAAGCCTCGGGACCGTGGGGCCGCGGCGGAATCGTGCGCACTCCTTTCGGATGGCTGGCCCAGACTGCCGACGGCGCCTATGACCCGGCCGCAGGACGGTGGGGCAGTTCCATTGTTGGCCTGAACATGCAGGGGATCGTGACGGATTCGTTCACGCCAGCGAATCAGGAAGAGATCGACGCGCGCGATTTCGATCTCGGTTCCAGCAGCCCGGTGGTGTTTCCCTTCGACGACCGAACGCTCGTGGCGTCGGCGGCCAAAGAAGGGGTGATTTATCTGCTGGATGCCAAAAATCTGGGCGGAAAAGATCACCGCACACCGCTCTACAAGTCGCCCCGCTACTCGAATGACGCAATGGCATTCACGTTGAATGGGATGTGGAGCGTCCTCTCGACTTATGCCGATGCGCAGGGAAAGCGCTGGTTGCTGGCGCCCTTCTATGGTCCGGCCGCGAAGCACGCAACCGGCCTGTTCCCGAAAACCCACGGCGTCCCGGTCAACGGAGAACTGATGGCTTTCACTGTGGAAGGAACTGGCGCTCATCCTATGTTGAAACCACAGTGGATGTCCGCCGATCTTGACCTTCCAGGCATCGCGGTAATCGCGAATGATGTCATTCTGATCCTGGCGAACGGTGACCGTGCGTCGATTCGCCTTCCCGGCGGCCGCGGACGTGGCGGTCCGGACGGTCCGGGCGGTCCCGGTGCAGGGCGTGGTGGCGCTCCCCGCCAAATCCCGCTGGCCGAAGTGAATCCCGCCGAACCGGGTTACGAGCGGGACGCCGCCTGGCGCGCTTCGCAACTCAAGCCCTTTGAAACCGGTGGCCAGAAACCGGGGACGCGCTTCACAGGTGGCAGAGACACCATGCACGCGGTGCTTTACGCACTGGATCCGGCGACCGGCGACGATTTGTATTCGAGCAGCGACGCGATCGACAGCTGGAATCATGACGGAAACCTCGCGGTCTCGGACGGAAAGATCTTTCTCAGCACCTGGGATGCAAGGCTCTTTGCTTTCGGTCTGAAGAAGAAGTGATCAGCCGGCGAGCTTCGCCACCTTTGTCGCGAAAGCAAGCACGCTCTTTCCGAGTGCCTGTTCGCTCATAGAAAGCCAACTCCGCCCGGTTTCCTTTGAGAATCAAGGAAGTCAGGGACAGACAGCGCTTTTGAGACTCCGCGGAGAGCAGTCAGGTTTCCAATACGGCTTGGCACGCACCGTGCACTCTGGCAATATGTGAGCACGCAATCCCTGAGAACTCAAGACAGCACCGCACGTGGCGCCAGAGGCAATACGATGGCGTTTATTCGTTTCGGGAACATTTGTTGCCTCCGGTTGCGATGTTAGTCTCACCCGGCAAAACAGTCGCTGTTTCACCGACGAAGGGCAGTTTCCTCAGACGAAAGGTCACTGGCGCGCGACGAAGCGCGCGAGCGTTCGGATAGAATGGGGCCATCTGTATGAAGGTTTTGAGTCTGCTCTTAACTATGGCGGCTGTGGGCTTGGCCGCAGAACCGGGCAGTTCTGCAGGTAGTACCGCAGATCAATTCGAGCTCAGCGTCCGTCCGGTGCTGGCAACAAAGTGCTACGGCTGCCACACCGACACCAAATCCGGCGGACTGCAGCTGGACACCCGCGAGCACGTGCTCACTGGAGGGAATTCCGGACCTGCCATCAAACCCGGCGACCCCGAAGGAAGCCTGCTGATTCAGGCCATCCGGCAGACCCATGCCCGTCTCAAAATGCCCCCCGGTGGCAAGCTCCCGGACGAGCAGATCCAGAGCATCGCCGCATGGATCAAAGCCGGTGCCGTCTGGCCCGAAGGCCCAGCCAAAGCCCCCAGCTATGTCATCACTTCAGAACAGCGCAGCTTCTGGTCCTTCCGTCCCGTAGCGCAGCCGGCTCCTCCGAAAGTGAAGGACACCAAATGGGTTCACAACGATCTGGACCGCTTCATCCTCGCGAAACTGGAAGAGAAATCGCTGGCACCCATGCGGCCTGCCGACCGGCGCACTCTGATTCGCCGCGCCTACCTCGATCTGACCGGGCTGCAACCCTCGCCCGAAGAAGTCGACACTTT
This sequence comes from Bryobacterales bacterium, assembly GCA_030838885.1. Lineage (GTDB taxonomy): Bacteria > Acidobacteriota > Terriglobia > Bryobacterales > Bryobacteraceae > BOG-234. The sequence goes on from JAUZEU010000015.1 coordinate 4,299, forward strand.
CCTTCGTGATAAATCGCCCGACGCGTTCGCGCACGTAGTCGATGGCCTCCTCGCCTCTCCACGCTACGGCGAGCGCTGGGGCCGTTACTGGCTCGACATCGCGCGCTACTCCGACGACAAACTCAACTCCACGCAGGACGAACCCTATCCCAACTCCTTCCGTTACCGCGACTGGGTCATTGCCGCATTCAATTCGGATATGCCGTATGACACGTTCGTGAAAGCGCAGATCGCGGGCGATCAGCTGCCACAAAAGGAAAAGTACGTGGCCGGCCTTGGCTTTTATGCGCTCAGTCCGGAAATGCAGGATGATCGGGTAGACGCCACCACGCGCGGCTTCCTCGGTCTTACTGTAGCGTGCGCGCAATGTCACAACCACAAGTTCGACCCGATCCCTCAGGCTGACTACTATTCCTTGCTGGGCATCTTCGCGAACACATCGCTCGCCGAGTCGCCGCTTGCCGCAAAGGACCAGGTCGAGGCCTACCAGGCGGCGAAGAAGAAGGTAGACGCGAAGAAGAAAGAATTAGACGAATTCGTGAATCGCGAATCCGCCGCGCTGGCGGATATCCTGGCCACGAAAACCACGGCCTATATGGCAGGTGATAAGTCGCTGGATGAAGAAGTCCAGAGTAAGTGGAGTAAGTACCTTTCGTCTCCCGAGAAAGATCATCCTTTCCTGAAGCCCTGGTTTGCGGCGAAAACTTCCGACGAGAAAGCGAAAGCTGCCGCGGAATTCCAGGCGCTGCTGCTCGCCGTCACCGC
>JAUZEU010000021.1 GCA_030838885.1 Bryobacterales bacterium
TCCCCAGCAGCGTCACGCCGCCCATAATGAGCAGCACTCCAGCCGCCTTCCACGGATTGAGTTGGTCATGAAAGAAGTACATCGAAAGCAGGATCACCCAGATATACGAGACGGAGTAAATAGGATATAAAACAGACAATTCGCCATCACGCAGGGCCATAATAAGCAGCAATGCGTTGCAGGCGGACAGTGCATACCCTGCCACCAGCGGGAAATTTCCCAGCAGCGCGAGGGCGAAAGACCATATCGTGCCCGGTTGCGACGGAACAACGGCCGGCATCACATGACCAGCGCCGAACTTCATCATGATCTGGGCCATCCCTGCAAATATCGTGCACCCAAGAACCATATAGATGGGCTTGCGTGATCGGCTTATGGCGGTTTCAGACGTCAAAATGTCAGCATAGCAGCCATTGCCGCTACAATAGAAATTTGTGACTACCCCCGAAACCGCTCCCGCCGCCAACAACGCCACTACGCCGGATCCGCCGCGAGGCTTCATAGCCGAATGGACCGTGACCATCATCCTGCTCCTGTTTGGCACCACAACGCTCGTGCAGGCCTTTGTGATTCCCACCGGCTCCATGGAGGACACCCTGCTGGTGGGCGACCACCTTCTGGTGGACAAACTGGCTTACGCGCCCGCCGGGGCCATCACGAAACATGTGCTGCCCTACAGCGACGTGCATCGCGGAGACATCATTGTGTTCCGCTATCCCATCGACATTAAGCAAACATTTGTGAAGCGCGTGATGGGCGTCCCTGGCGACAGGATTCGCCTGCAGAACAAGCAGGTTTACCTGAACGGACACCCGCTGACGGAACCCTATGTGGTCCACAAGCTCGATTACATCGATTCCTACCGGGATAATTTCCCTTCCGATCCGAACACCCCACTGTTTCCCCCGGCTCAGGCGATGCTCGAGCGCGACGTCAAAAACGGCGAAGTGGTCGTACCGGACGGTAATTACTTTGCGATGGGCGATAACCGCGACCAGTCACTGGATAGCCGGTACTGGGGTTTTGTGCCGCGCGCCAACATCATCGGTAAGCCGCTGGTAATTTACTGGTCCTATGAGGCGAGCACGGACGATCTTTCAAACCCCTCGGTCACAATTCCACACCTCATTGACGTTGTAATCCACTTCCCGACCAAAACACGCTGGAGCCGGACTCTGCGATTGATTCACAGCTACCCCGTTCAGTAGGAAATGATGGCCAAAGAAAATCACTACGGCCTTATTCTGGCTGGAGGCCGAGGTACGCGTTTCTGGCCTCGGAGCCGGAAGCGGCATGCGAAGCAGGTGTTGAACGTTGCCGGGCAGCAGACGCTGATCCAGGCAACTGTGGATCGGCTGCGGGATCTGATTCCGCCGGAGCGGATCTGGATCCTGACGAATGACTTCGTGCGGGATGAGATCGTCAGGCAGCTTCCGGACGTGCCGCCGAACCAGATTATTGCCGAACCGGCACAGCGCAATACGGCGCCGGCAATTGGTTTGGCAGCACACATTCTCAAGTCCATCGACCCGAAGGCAGTTTTCGGCGTCTTCCCTTCCGACCATGTAATCGGCAAACCAAAGCGATACCTGAGCATGGTCCGGGCCGCGTTCAAGGCTGCGGAGCGGGGCGAGATCGCGGTGCTCGGTGTGGAGCCCCGCTGGCCCGAGACTGGTTACGGTTATATCGAGTTCCCCAAGGGCACAGTTGCCGGGAAACTGGGAACCAGCCCGGTGCTGAAATTCCGCGAAAAGCCGGAACTTCCGGTCGCCAAACGGTATGTAAAGGCCGGCAACTTCTTTTGGAATGCGGGCATGTTCTTCTGGAAGGCGGATACGGTGCTGAACGCACTTCGTGAGTTTCTGCCGGAAACCGCTGACCTTCTTTCCGAACTCCCTTCGTTTCTTCACCCGGATTTTGCGGCGTGCATGGCCGAGTTGTTCCCGCGCTGCCAGGATATCTCCATCGATTACGCCGTCATGCAGGAAGCGAAGAATGTGGTGGGCGTGGCCTGCGATGACTTCGGCTGGAACGACGTGGGTAGCTGGGACGCCGTTTACGATCTGTTACCGAAGGACGCTGACCTGAATGCGGTGAGGTCTGAGGTCATGGCAATCGAATCCACTGGTAATTATGTGGATGGGGGGAAGAAGATTGTCGCGCTGGTCGGCGTGAAGGATCTCATTATTGTAGATACGCCGGACGCGCTGCTGGTGGCTGACAGGAGTCAGGCGCAGCGGGTCGGCGAGATCGTCAAACGGCTTGAGAAGAGCGGGCGCGAAGAACTGATCTAAGTCTGAGACCGGAATGCCGCTGCTTCGGGTAGACCAAAACGGACTCTGGTGTGAGGCGGGCGGGTTCCATATCGACCCGTGGGGCAGCGTCCCGAAGGCGCTCATCACCCACGGCCATTCCGACCACGCCCGAATCGGCTCCTCCTCTTATCTCTGCGCAGCGCCCTCCGAACGCATCCTGCGCTTGCGATTGGGTTCGGAGTTTCAACTCCAGACCATCACGTATGGCGATCGGCTGACCGTCGGCGACGTGATCGTTTCCTTTCACCCCGCCGGGCATGTCTTAGGATCCGCCCAGATTCGGGTGGAGCATCGGGGCGAGGTGTGGGTCGTCTCCGGGGATTACAAGCTGGCGGCGGATCCCACCTGCGCGCCGTTTGAGCCCGTCCGGTGTAACACCTTCGTCACGGAATCGACCTTCGGTCTGCCAATTTACCGCTGGCACGCGCCCGAGACTGTCTTTACCTCCATCAACGACTGGTGGCGGGCCAACCGGGATCACGGCCGCTGCAGCATGATTTTCGGGTATCCGCTCGGCAAATCGCAGCGGGCTCTGACCGGGCTGGACCCGGAGATCGGCCCCATCTACTGCCACGGCGCTATAGAAAGGATGAACCAGGTCTACCGTGAGTCGGGTGTCTCGCTGCCCGCGACCACGGCCACCGGTGAACCGAAGCGCGGCCAGAACTGGGCCGGCGCGATGGTCGTCGCTCCGCCTTCCGCTCAGGGCTCCACATGGATGCGCCGCTTTGGCGAAGTGTCCACCGGAATGTTGTCCGGCTGGATGAGGATCCGCGGCACCCGGCGGCGCCAATCGATGGACCGTGGCTTCGTTCTTTCAGATCACGCGGACTGGCCCGGCTTGCTGCAGGCCATCGGGGCAACCGGCGCCGATTGCGTACTGGTGACACACGGGTACCGGGCTCCACTGGTGCGCTGGCTGTCCGAACAGGGCAAAGACGCGCGAGCCCTGGAAACCCGCTTCGAAGGCGAGGCCCTCGAAAACGAGGCCGAGGCCGCCGAATGAAAGCCTTTGCGGACCTTTACACGGCGCTCGACGAAACCACGAAGACAAACGCCAAAGTGGAAGCACTGGCGAACTACTTCCGTGCCGTCCCCCCGGAAGACGCGGTCTGGGCGATCCACTTCCTGATCGGGCGCCGCATCAAGCGTCTCATCGAGACGCGGAAGCTGGTCGCCTGGGCAATAGAAGAGGCCGGAATTCCCGAATGGATTTTCGGCGAATGCTACTCAGCCGTGGGCGATTTGGCTGAGGCGATCGCGCTGCTCCTTCCCGCGCCCATCGCAACTACGGACAAGTCCCTTCGCTATTGGGTCGAAGAACGTTTACTGCCGCTGCGGCAATGGAGTGACGAACAGCAGCGGGAATCCATAGGGTTCGCCTGGCTCGAGATGGACGAGCGGCAGCGGTTTGTCTGGAACAAGCTCATCACAGGGGAATTCCGCGTAGGTGTTTCGCAAAGCCTGGTGGTGCGGGCGCTGGCGGAAGTGTCCGGCCTGTCCACTGAGGTGATCTCACACAGAATGATGGGCGACTGGATTCCTGCGCCCACCTTCTATAACCAGCTGATCGCCAAAGACACCGAGGATACGGACGTGAGCCGCCCCTATCCGTTCTTCCTTGCCTATCCGCTCGAAGGCGACCCGGCCGGATTGGGTGACCCGTCGGAATGGATCGCGGAGTGGAAGTGGGACGGGATCCGGTCCCAGGTCATCCGTCGGAAGTGGGAGACGTTCGTCTGGTCGCGCGGTGAGGATCTTGTCACGGAGCGTTTCCCGGAACTGGAGGCGCTGGGCGCTCTCCTGCCCGAGGGCACGGCCATAGATGGTGAGATCATGCCTTGGCAAGGGGGTGGTCCGCTGCCGTTCGCGCAAATGCAGAGACGGATCGGCCGGAAGGTATTGGGTCCGAAAATTCTTGCCGAAGTTCCTGTTGTCTTGTTGGCGTACGACCTTCTCGAGTGGCAGGGAGAGGACGTCCGGGAATGGCCACTGGAACGCCGGCGCGCGCAGCTGGATGCGCTCGTGACTTCGCTTGCGTCGACGGGGCGGATGGTGCTTTCGGCGTCCGTGCCATTTGGATCCTGGGAAGACCTGGCGGAACTGCGGCACCAATCGCGGGAGCGGCGGGTGGAGGGCTTCATGTTGAAGCGGGTTGGATCTCCCTATCGGGTCGGGCGTAAACGCGGCGACTGGTGGAAGTGGAAAATCCAGCCTTACTCGGTGGATTGCGTCCTGATCTACGCGCAGCCCGGCCACGGCAGACGCGCCAGCCTGATGACCGACTACACCTTTGCCGTCTGGGATGACGGCGAACTCGTGCCATTTGCCAAGGCCTACTCCGGATTGACCAATGAGGAGATCGCGAAGGTGGACGCCTGGGTCCGCCGGAACACGGTGGAGAAGTTTGGGCCCGTAAGGCGGGTCAAGCCGGAGTTGGTTTTCGAACTGGCCTTCGAAGGCATTCAGAACAGCCCTCGCCATCGGTCCGGCATTGCGGTCCGGTTCCCCCGTATTGCGCGCTGGCGTGAGGACAAGAAACCCGAGGATGCGGACACTATCGGTACCATCCGAAACTTGTTGACAATTTGATGTCTGTGATCTGAGGTACACTGGGCTCAGAATGCCGGAGAACGGACTAGCGGTCGCGCTTCTGACGGGAAGTCTCGCCATCTTCCTCGGTTTATCGTCTGTGCTGGACGACTTGGTACAGGGAATCCGGAATTACAACGTCATCGGCACTCCACAACGCGTCACCCGCCCCCGTGAGCCGGAGCCGGTTTCCCGCTTCGACCGTTTGTGCTTCGTAGTTGCGGGTGCAGCCGTGATTTTATTTGCGCTGCTCGCCGCCGCTTTCGCTAAATAACCGCCACCTTCTCGGTAAAATTCCTGGTACTGCTTTCGGGCGGTTGCCATAAAGTTTTTGTAACATCCGGTCGATCACACACCAGGATCAGATCATGCTTGCCTCCACACGTGCGACTTTGTCGCTGCCGCAACTCATTTCCGCACTGTCGTACGCGCTGGATCTTACCGAAGGCCATCAGATGGGCCATTCGGTCAGGACATGCATCATCGGGATGCGAGTGGCATCGGAAATCGGGCTCAGGAATGGGGCAAGAGGCGACCTTTACTATGCATTGCTGCTGAAAGACGCCGGATGCAGTAGCAATGCCTCTAAGCTGTTCCATGTTCTGGCGGGCGACGAGATTCGGGCAAAACGCGATATAAAGACGACGGACTGGAGCAAATTCGGCTGGGAGGCCGTGCAGTACGCGCTGCGGAACGTGGGCGTTGGGTCGCCTTTATTGTCACGCGTCTGGAGGCTGGCAAACGTTGCTGCCTCCAATAGGACGCATTCCCGGGACATGATCAAGATCCGGTGCGAGCGAGGGGCAAGCGTCGCGCGAAAGATCGGGTTGTCCCAACGAACGGCCGAAGGAATTCACGGCCTCGACGAGCATTGGGACGGCCGAGGGTACCCGATGGGTTTGCGCGGAACCGAAATCCCGCTGCTTTCCAGGATCATGAATCTGGCACAGACGCTGGATGTCTTCCGTCAGGAGCGCGGCGAAGCTGCAGCGATGGAAACCGCCGAGCGGAGATCCAGGTCCTGGTTCGATCCGTCCCTCGTGAAAGCTGCGCGGTCGCTTCACCGGCGCGGCGCGTTGTTCGAAGGTCTGGATGCGGCGGACCTGAAAAGCCGGGTAATGGCAATGGAGCCGGACGGAAGTGAACTGCCGGCCGACGATTGCACTCTGGACCAGGTATGTGAGGCATTCGCGGAGGTGATCGATGCCAAGTCGCCGTTCACTTACCGGCATTCCGCCGGGGTCGCACAGGCGGCAGTAACGATCGCGCAACGGATAGGCATGGACTCCGGCACTGTGGCTATGATTCGACACGCCGCCCTGTTGCATGACGTGGGCAAACTGAGTGTGCCGAATTCGATATTGGAAAAGCCGGGCAAACTGGACAGCCATGAGTGGGACGTGGTCAAGCTGCATCCGTATTACACACTGGAGATTCTTCGCCGGGTTGGTGGGTTTGGGGACATCGCCGAGGTAGCGGCGGCGCACCACGAGAAACTGGATGGGTCCGGTTATTTCCGGAATCTGACGGCGGCAACCCTGAGCTTGCCGGCGCGCATCCTGGTGGTTGCGGATATCTACGACGCCCTCGCCGCGGACCGGCCTTACCGGGGCGGGCTGGATCCCGACACGGTCTTTGGGATTCTGCGAAAGGAGGCTCCACATGCCCTGGATGCGAATTGCGTTGAGGCTCTGGCAATGAGCGTCGAACCGACTTCCGTCCAGCTGGCAAGGCTGAATGAGGCGTTAGGCGAGAGCGTCCCACAGATCGCGCCGATGGCGGCGGCTTAATTACGTCGACTCCACCTTTGAACTGGGTGCGAGTTTGGTAATGGCCCAGATCGCGTGCTCGCTGACGAGGGGATCGGGTGAAGCGGCGAGTCGCGACAAGGGTTCGAGGAACTTCTCCAGCCCGGAATTGCCCATCGCTACCGCCACATTGCGCAGGAAAGCGGAGTATTTGGCACGGTTTACGGGTGTTTGCCTGAACATCTGCTTAAATTGGGTTTCAGTAATCGCCGCGAGCCGGGCCAGCGGAGGTGCGAACAGAGCCGGGTTCGCAGGTGGAGCGGTGTCCGGGGCTCTGCGGTTCCAGGGGCAGACGTCCTGACAGATGTCGCAGCCGAAGACATGCTGCCCGACGGCGGATCGCTGTTCCTCGGGAATGGACGACCGTAACTCTTTCGTGATATACGAAATACATAGCCGCGCATCCAGTTCA